>JAGRJZ010000145.1 GCA_020442505.1 Alphaproteobacteria bacterium
TCAGCGCCGAAAGACTTGCCGCGATCTTGTCCGGATTATGCGCGAAATCGTCGATCACGGTGATGTTCCGAGTGGAACCGACGATCTCCATCCGGCGCCGCACGCCCGCAAATCCCTCCAGCGCTTTGACGGCCCGCTCCATCGGAAGGCCCAGCACATGCGCCACCGATAACGCCGCCAGTGCGTTGGATACGTTATAGCGACCGGGAACAGGCACCGTTACCCGATACGTGGCAGAATCCCCAACCCGCGATAAAGAAAAAGAAACCCGATCCGGAAAAAGAGAAACGTCCCGGGCATTCAGCTCCGCATCGGAACGGTCTATCCCATAGCGGCACGTAACGGGATGAGAATCCCGCAGCGCCCAAGCCTCCGGATCGTCGGCGTTGATGACAGCGCCCATCCGCGCCCGCTTGAGAAACGCGGCGAAAAGCGGACGAAGTTCCGCAAGCGGCTTATGGTCCAGGCTCACATTGTTCAAAACAGCCAAAAACGGCGTAAAAAGAGCAATCGACCCATCGCTTTCGTCCATCTCCGCAACGAAAAAACCTGCTTCCGTCGCGGGCGACGGGACCAGCGCGTTCGTTCCGAAATTCTTCATGACCCCGCCGTTAATCACCGTCGGGACAGCGCCGCAAGCACTCAACATATGACCGATCATCGCGGTCACGGTCGTCTTGCCGCTGGTGCCGGCGATCCCGATTCCTTTTTGGTCGTTGAAAAAACCGGCCAGCCATTCCGCCCGCCGATAGATGGGAATCCCCTTTTCTCTCGCGGCTTTGACGTCGGGGACGGACTCCTCGATCGCGCTGGAAACGATCACGGCGTCAATCGTATCCGTCACGCCGCTTCCGTCCTGAGGAAAGAATGCCACGCCGTCCTTTTCCAGTGCCGCGAACCCCGCTGGATGGTCGCCGCGATCCCGGGCACGATCCGATCCGGAAACCTCTGTGCCGCGGGCAATGCATAGACGCGCCAAAGCGCTCATCCCGCTTCCGCCGACCCCCGAAAAAAACAAATGGGTCGTCATTTTGTCAGCGGCGTCAACGATTGAGGCGCAGCTGTCACGGCAGGCACTTCATAGCCCTGAGAGTCGCGCGTTACGGAGACATGATAAGGATTCATCGCGCGCTCCATGCTCAGAGGCGCCGAGGGAGGCTCCGTTTTCTCGGAAACAAAGCTGTGCCGATCCGTCTTCTGCAAGGTTGGGATGCGGTCGTACCGATCGCGCTGAAGCGCGGAACGCCCGGCCCGGAACTCTTCCAACTCGATCAAATTCGGGTTGTCGTTCAATAATTGCTGATAAGCCGGCAACGGCATCGGACTGGCGGCGATCTGGCTGAAATCGACGCTGATGACGGCGGGATACTCATACATCGCGGCCGTGTGGCGATCCACGATCATGCCTGGCACGATCCCGTTCGCGGTGTTCAAAAAGATGCTATCCGTCGTTTTCGGGGTGATGACGGTCTGGGCCTCTCTGTTGCCCGGGGCGATACAGCGCACGTGAAGCGGCTTGGCGCTTTTCGTGATCGTCAGGGTTTTGGGAGCACGCACCTTGTATTTCATATCCCGGTTTTCAAGCGTGCATAGGGCCTCCTGCGCGCCGGGCGTTTCAACGGAAATCACCTGCTGGGATCGATCGAGCACCGTCGAACAGGCGGATAAGAACAAAAGCGGCAAAAACATAAAAAGAGACAAGCGCATGGGAAGACTTTTCTGAATGACGAGACCTCGCGGAAGTCTAGCACAAAGACATTCTATGAGAAAGCCGTGATGAGCTTACCTTAATTACAGGCTGAGAAAAAACAACGGACCCAGAAAATCCCTGTGGATAATTCTTTATACAGGACTGATTTTTCTGTATACTCACGGTGATTCGGGAAACTTTTATCTTCGCCCGTCTCTCCCTTCCTTCAGTCTTTCAACATATCTCTTGTTGCGCACGTGTATCAGGCCTTATCAGACAACCGTTTTTCAACGCTGGGCACCCCCACACATGTTTGGGCCGTCGGAGCGATTCATGGTGATTGCGCACGTTTAACCGCTTTGCACGACGCGCTCTATGAACGCTTTCGTCCCGGAGATCGGATCGTCTATCTGGGAAACTACACGGGATACGGCCCCCGATCGGCCGAGACGGTTGACGAACTTCTGGCCTTCCGACGCCAGATTCTTTCCATACCGGGCATAAAGGTAGACGATCTTGTCTATCTGCGCGGTGGCCAGGAAGAAATCTGGCAAAAACTGCTCCAGCTTCCCTTTGCTCCCGACCCGGCCGACACGCTTTTATGGATGCTAGGGCACGGTTTGAGCGCAACCCTGGAATCTTACGGTCTGTCGCCGCATGACGCCTTTATCGCCGCGCGGGAGGGGATCATGCCCCTGACCCGGTGGATTGCGAAGGCCAGAGAAACAACCCGGGGACGAGCCGGCCACGATCTGTTCCAAACGCACCAGCGGCGCGCGGCCTTCACGGCCCAGGATTCGGGGTCTTCGCTCTTATTCGTCCATGCCGGCATCAACCCGGCGCGCGACCTTCACGATCAGGGAGACGCGCTCTTATGGGGCGGAAAAATGTTCAGCAACATCGTCATCCCCTACGCGCCGTTTCACAAGGTCGTCCGGGGATTCGACCCGACCCATGGCGGGTTGCACTTGAACTGCGTAACGGCGACCATCGACGGCGGCTGCGGCTTCGGGGGCAGTCTCGCCTGCGCGGGTTTCGACGCGCAGGGCGGGATCTTCGAGGTGCTGGAAGCCTGACCGCCAAAGAACCGAAAACCCGCCGGATTTACAATCCGAAATAATTTTTGATCTCTCTTTTGTAACCACCTGTGTATAGTGCGCGAATGACTTCATGCGAACGGTTCTCATAAACCGCGTAAGGGTGTTTGTCTTTGATATAAACAGAACGGGAGAAGCGAGCAACATCGCTTGAAAGCCATGACATATATCGACGATTTCGAAACGCAAAAAGCCAATCTCGGGTATATTCGTGCCGCCATGGACGAGCCGATGCTCGGCCGCGAGGAGGAGCTTGATCTGGCCCGGCGCTGGCGGGAAAAAAGCGACGAGGGCGCCCTGCACAAGCTCGTACGCGCCTATGCCCGGCTGGTGATCGCGATGGCCGGGAAGTTTCGCCATTACGGCCTGCCCATGGGCGATTTGATCCAGGAGGGAAATGTCGGCCTGATGCACGCTGCGGCCCGTTTCGAACCCGCCCGGGAATTGCGCTTTTCGACCTATGCCAGCTGGTGGATCCGCGCGTCCATCCAGGACTACGTCCTGCGCAACTGGTCGATCGTGCGCACCGGCACAACGGCCGCCCAGAAATCGCTGTTCTTCAACCTGC
>JAGRJZ010000146.1 GCA_020442505.1 Alphaproteobacteria bacterium
GCTGTCATAGACGTTCATCTGACAGCCCCAGGTCTTGATGTAGAGTTTTTTGTTGTCTTGCGTTTTCATGGAAACGGTATAAAGCACAATCGCCCTGCGAAAATCAAGTGTCGTGCCCCCGTCGCCGTTCGAGTACCTTGATCGTGTAAGGCGGATCGTTGTCGGGGAGATCTTCGCAGCTGCGTTCGTCCCATTCGTTCCAGGCGATTTCCGGAAACGTCGTATCGCCGTCGTAATCCCGGTGGATCAGGGTCAGGTAAAGCCGCTCCACATACGGCATCGCCGCGCGGTATATCTGGCCACCGCCATTGATGAAGATTTCGTCTACCCCGTCGGCCTGCGCGATTTTCTTCGCGCCTTCAATGGCGTCCTCCAGAGTCTGGGCGATCAAAAACTGGTCCTTGTGTGGAGCGGTCGGGTCGGAGAGGACGGACTCCATCATCGCGAAGTGCTCCGTGTCGTGCGGCGGCTTGATCTTTAGCGCGCGGGAGACGACGATGTTCGTGCGCCCCGGCAAGGGCTTGCCCAGGGCTTCGTAAGATTTTCGCCCCATGACCAGCGGCTTGCCCATCGTGGTGCGTTTGTAATGTGCAAGATCCCCCGGAATGCGCCAGGGCAGGTTGTTGTCCTTCCCGATGACCCGGTTTTGCGCCATGGCGGCGATGGCGGAGACGGTGATGTGATTCATAAGTGCTTTATCCTTCAAAGAACGGGATATTGGCCTGTTTCGCCGCGGCGATCAATGTCTTATCCAGCGTCGCCAGCGGCGCTTTCCTCCGTGCGGCGAGCTCCAGATAGGCCGCGTTGTCAGACCGAGAAGGGGTACTGGATCGGATCATGGCTCTGATAGCCCTCGACAGAGAAATCGTCGGTCGTAACCCAACTTTCTACGTCTTCCAGCGTTTTGATATCGGGGTTGATGTGAAAGGTCGGGGTGGGGAAGGGTTCTCGTTTGAGCTGCACATCCCGCATCAAATCCAGCTGGTCTTCGTAAATATGGGCGTTGACGATCTTGTGATAAGCCTTGCCCGGCTTGTGGCCGGTGATTTGCGCCATCAGATTCAGGAAGAAAAAGACCTGCACCATATTAAAATTCAGCCCCAGCGGCACGTCGCAGGACCGCTGGTAAGACGTCAGGTGCAGCGTATCGCCCAGCAACGAAAAGCTGTGGGTGTGCATGCAGGGACGCAAACAGCCCATATGAAACTCGCCGGGGTTGTAAAAGCTGAGAATCTCGCCGCGATCGTCGTTTCCGGCCGTCAGGTCGTCCACGATCTTGCGAAGCTGGTCCACGTGCCCGCCATCCGGCTTTGCCCAGCGCCGGCCCTGCACGCCGTAGACGCGGCCCATATCGTCGGTTCCCTTGCGGTGCGGGCTGGCTAGCCAGGCGGCGTTTTCGTTGGCGTTCGCATCCCAGGTCTTGCAACCGATGGCACGGAAATCCGCGGCGTTGTCGTATCCGCGGATATAGCCCAGAAACTCGGCCACCGCGGCCTTCCAATAGCTTTTCCGGGTGGTGATCAGCGGAAACGCGTTCGCGCCAACGTCATAGGTCAGATCCGCGTCGATAACCGTCAGAATCCGTTTTCCGGTGCGCTTGTTCGCGACCCATTCTCCCTGGTCGATAATCCGGCGGCAGAGATCAAGGTATTGCTTCATAAAAACCGCTCCCTTTCTCTTTTAAAATTTTGGCGCGCGGACCTTTCTGACAGACCGGTCGTAGCGTTCTTTGTCATCCATGGCGGCGCCCCAGAGATCTTGGTCTAGAGCCAAAGGTCGCATGATATCACCAACTAATGCATTTACGCGCGGTGAAATTTGGCGGAAATTGTTTCCAAAAGCGTTGGCGGCGAGATCGAGGTGTAACGCGCGGTCTTTGTCTGTCATTCCTTCCTCTTTTGATCTGAATGCGGCGTCAACGCCGGTCTCAAGGTAGAAAAGCCGGCTTCCGGTAGTGATAACTTTGAGAACGGGCTCATTTTTACCGGTTAGTGCGTCGGCCACCGCCTGAAACGTTTCAGTCAGGGAAGATTCGGCCGGATCGAGCTGTTCTGCGAATCCCCGAAGAGTATAAGCCTCGGAAGCCCTTGTGTCGTCGTTTTGTACATTGAGCAGGACGTTGCCCGTCTCCAATTGACGGGCGACATAGGCGAGCGCCAGATCTTCGGGCGAGAAGGAAATTTCATTGAAAGTAGGAGCGATCTTCTGCAAATGCCGGGTCAGCCCCTTCAGCTGGGCCGCCAGCCTATCGTCGTTGGGTAACGCGATCAGGCTACCGTTGTCTCGTTCTCTCAGGGTTTTCCAACGTTCTATGGGGGATTCTTCAATTTGTCGTAAGATCGATTGTCTATCCATGGAAGGCTCCTTTTTGTAAAAAAAACGGGGTTCGTTTAGTGTTACAACGTGTTTTGTCAGAAAACAAAGGCTTTCGTGTCGAGGAATTTGCGGGAACCGTCAAAATATTGTGGGTATTTTTTGTAACATATTGACTCTCTTGTTGGTTTTTTGCTTGACGAGAGTGATTCGTATGTGATTCGATGGGGGAATGATTAATCTCCTCGCGCAGCGTCATTTCGTTCGTCGAAACGTTCTGGCCTTTATCGGTTTTTCACTGTGTTTGTATTTTTCCTGGCATTTGCTGGCCGGGCAGCGAAGTTATCTGCGCCTGATGGCGCTGGAGCAACAGGTCGCCGCCGCGGAAACGGATCTGGGGCTGTTGACCGTGAGGCGCGAAGCGATCGAGACCCGCGTTGTGCGCCTGCGCCCGGATACGCTGGACCGGGATTTTCTGGACGAGCGGGTGCGCTATGTCCTGGGCTATCGCGCGCCGGACGACCGGTTGCTGGTCGATTTGCCGTAAGACAAAAAAGCCTTCGAAATCAATATGTTGCAGTGCAGTAATTTCGTTTTTTCTCTGGTCAGGCTCATAAAAATGGTGTAGCACCTCCCTTGTCATTCTAAAAAATGAGGGAGGCGCCTTGTGGCCGCTGCGCAGAAAAAACAGGAGTCCCGTTCGAATTCTCTGGCTTTGAATCTGGCGGAGATGACGGAGCTTTATCGTCAGATGCTCCTGATCCGGCGTTTCGACGAAAAAGCCGGGCAGCTCTACGGCATGGGCCAGGTCGGCGGGTTTTGTCATCTTTATATCGGGCAGGAAGCCGTCGCCGTGGGCGTACAATCCGTTCTGGAAAAAGGGCGGGACACGGTCGTGACCACGTATCGGGAGCGCGGGCCCCTTCTGGCCGCGGGCGGCGATCCGAAGGAAGCCATGGCGGAGCTGACCGGCCGGGCGACGGGAAGCTCGGCGGGGAAGGGCGGTTCGATGCATCTTTTCGCGCCGGAGCATAATTTCTACGGCGGGCACGGGATCGTGGGGGCGAGCGCGCCGCTGGGCGCCGGGATGGCCTTCGCGCATAAGTACAAAAAGGACGGCGGTGTAGCTGTGGCCTATATGGGCGACGGCGCGGCCAACCAGGGCCAGGTCTTCGAAAGCTTCAACATGGCGGTGCTCTGGAATTTGCCGATCCTGTTCATTATCGAGAACAACCAGTATTCCATGGGCACGGCGCTGAATCGCCATGCGGCGGGCGAATTATACCGGCGGGGCGAGCCCTTTGGCATCCCGGGCGAGCAGGTGGACG
>JAGRJZ010000147.1 GCA_020442505.1 Alphaproteobacteria bacterium
ACGCCGGTGTTTCGTGAAACCCTCCGGGCGGCCGCGTAGTTTTTCCGCACTGAAAATCTGGACATTTGCCAGAGCCTCCGCCATGATGACCGCGTCTTGCCTTGTGGGAGGAAACATGCTGCGTACGATCAGGGGTCTTGCTTTTACCATTCCGGTTTTGTCGATTCTCGCCTTGGGGGGCTGTTCCCACACCGGCGATTCGGACGATCCAGCTGCCCAACAACCGGAAGAACAACCAGTTGAGCTGATTTACAACCAGGCGGCCGACGCTTTGGACGCCCGGCAGTACAGAGAGGCCACCCGCCTGTTCGAGGACGTCGAGCGTCAACACCCTTACTCTCAATGGGCCACCCGGGCCGAGTTGATGGCGGCCTATGCGTCTTATAAGGACCAGCGTTACGACGAGGCCGTTTTGGCTCTTGACCGTTTCGCGGAGCTACACCCCGGCAACAAGGACGTTGATTACGCGCTTTATCTGCGCGCTCTTTGTTTTTATGAGCAAATCTCGGACGTTGCCCGGGATCAGGCCATCACGATGGAGTCTCTGCAAGCCTTTGAGGCCCTGACACGCCGGTTTCCGGACAGCCCCTATAGCCGCGATGCGAATTTGAAGCTGGATTTGATTCGTGACCATCTTGCGGGCAAGGAGATGGAAATCGGGCGCTACTACCTCAACCGCGGCCAGGTCAACGCCGCGATCAACCGGTTCGTGACCGTCGTGAAAAATTTCCAGACGACGACTCACGTGCCCGAGGCTTTGCATCGCCTGGTCGAAGCGTATTTGACTTTGGGGTTAAAGGACGAGGCGACGCGAATCGCGGCTGTCCTAGGCTATAACTACCCGGGCAGCAAGTGGTACGGCTATAGCTATAAATTGCTCGATCCCGACCAACGCCGGAAGATCGTCGAGGATCGTAACTGGCTCGACAAAACCGTCGACAGCCTGTTCAAGCCGGATTAGAGCCGGTCCGTCCCGTAAAGCGCCGCGCCGTCCCGAAGAATGGTGTCCGCCGCGGGGGTATAGGCGCCGTTTTCCTCGTGTAGGATAAGCCCGGGATGTAAGACGGTCGGTGATTTGCGGTCCTTGATCGCCCGAACTACGATCCGTTTGGCGGCATGTCCCGCCCGGGGCCAGAGGGGAATGATCTCTACGGCGCCGAACCGTCTGCCTAGCCCCTGCACGATCCTGTCCGTTTGATCCGCCCGGTGGATCAGAGTCAAAGATCCGCCGGATTTAAGGGCGCGAAACCCCGCGTCGAGCCAGTCCTGTAGCGACAGGTCGGATGCAAGATGCCCGTTCGCAAGGGCTTTCTCCTCCATCGGGGAGGGCGTATGGGCACCGGCCTCCAGATAAGGCGGATTGCAGATGACGTGGTCAAAGCGTTTTTCGGGTTCATAGGAACGAATATCGCCGGAGACAAACGTCGCCGCTTTTTTGTTTAAGACGGCATTTTCCCGCGCCAGAGCCACGTACTCTTTTTGAAGTTCCACACCGGTGAGGAAAATTCCTGGCACGCGCGTCAACAGGCAAAACGCCGCCCCGCCGACGCCGCTGCCCATGTCAAGAACCCGCATTCCCGCCCGCGCCGGACACGCCGCGGCCAGCATGACGCTGTCCAGTGACGTCCGAAACCCGTGGGCTGGCTGTAATAGCCGGACACGGCGGTCAAGTAGATGGATTTCAACGGGATCGTTCATGATTTGTTATATATTTTTACATAATATAAATCACAGCAAAAAATTCATCTGCGAGAAAAAGAAAACATGGAACAGTTTTTTAGCCTTTTATATCCGCTTGTGGCAATTATTTCGATCGTCGCTTACATTCCTCAGATCAAGACCCTTTTGTTTGCAACACGCAGTCCCCAAAACATCTCGCTTTCTTCATGGATGATGTGGGTTGCGAGTTCTTTTTTGGCTTTCGGGTACGTTGCGACCCATGTTCATGACTCGATGCTGTGTCTTACGACAGGGGTGAATTTGGGAATGGTCGCTTTAACCGCGGGCCTTGTTGCCTACAACCGTTATATTCGCTTTTCGGATAAAACCACGAATATTCGGTTTTTGAAAGCCGTGCCCGTTCGTAACGAAGACTTTTGATCTTGCTCTCGGGGGCAAGGTCGTTTAAGCGTTACAGAATGCAAACAGCCCGGCGCCCCTCCGAACCTGATAATCCTCTGACACGGCTTTCCTTTCTGCTGGCAGACGATATGCGTCAGGTCAATGCCTTGATTCTTGCCAATATGCAATCAGATGTCAGGATGATCCCGCAGTTGGCGGGGTATCTGATCGCTGCGGGCGGCAAGAGAATCCGGCCGCTTTTGACGTTGGCGGCCACCCGGCTATATGGTTACGAAGGACCGCGCCCTTACGCGTTGGCGGCGGCGGTGGAGTTCATTCATACAGCGACCTTGCTCCATGACGATGTCGTGGACGGCAGCGAAGAGCGTCGTGGGCAAAAAGCCGCGAATCTGATCTTTGGAAACCAGTCCAGCGTGCTGGTCGGCGATTTCCTTTTTTCCCGGGCGTTTCAGCTGATGGTGGCGGACGGTTCGCTGGACGTGCTGCGCATTCTTTCCCACGCCGCGGCCGTTATCGCGGAGGGGGAGGTGATGCAGCTGACAACCGCGAACAACCTCCGGACCACTTTCGTGGAATACGAGCAAGTTATCCAGGCCAAGACCGCCGCCTTGTTTGCCGCGGCGTGCGAGATCGGACCGATTGTCGCCGGCACCGATGGCGACGCCGCCGCTTCTCTACGGGATTTCGGGATGAATCTGGGGCTTGCCTTTCAGATTGTGGACGACGTGCTGGATTACAGCGCGGCGCAGGAAAAACTCGGCAAAACCGTCGGCGACGATTTCCGGGAAGGGAAAATGACGGCCCCGGTCTTGCTGGCGCTGGAAAACGCGAGCGTGGAAGAAAGAGGGTTCTGGCAACGCACGATGGGAGATCTAGACCAAACCCCGGACGATTTAAGGACCGCCCAGGGGATATTGACCCGTCACGACGCGATTGCGAAAGGGATCGGGTTGGCCCGCGCCTATGCCGATAAGGCCCGCTCCGCGCTTCACGTCGCCCCGGAGGGGCCTTTGCGCGAGCTTTTGGACGATGTCCTGACTTTCACCGTGACGCGTGAGTTTTAGCCTCTGGCGCGCGAAGACAGGGCGTGGTAAAAAGACCTTCATGCATATCGAATCCGACACCAAACTCGATTTTAAAGACGTTCTGATCCGGCCCAAGCGCTCGACTCTTGCCAGCCGGAGCGAGGTCGATATCCGCCGGGATCTGTCGTTCAAATGGAGCGGCCGGCATTACGAGGGCGTGCCGCTGATCGCCGCGAATATGGACGGGGTCGGCACGCTCGCCATGGCGCGGGCTTTCATCGCGAACGGAAACGGCTTGACCGTGGCACTGACCAAGCATTACCCGGTCGAGGCGCTGGTCGATTTCTACAAAAAGGAAGGCAACGCCGCGGTCTGGTATTCGATCGGCACGTCCGATAAGGACACGGAGAAGCTGGACGCGTTTCTGGCGCAGGGCGGCAAGCTCGATAAATTATGCATCGACGTGGCCAACGGCTATGCGGAGCCCTTCGTCGACTTCGTCCGGAAGATGCGCGCGAAGCTGCCGGACGCGACCATCATGGCCGGAAACGTCGTGACCGGGGAAATGGTGGAGGAGCTGATTCTCTCCGGCGCGGACGTGGTCAAGGTCGGAATCGGCCCGGGGAGTGTCTGCACCACGCGCCGCATGACGGGGGTTGGCTATCCGCAACTTTCTGCGATCATCGAATGCGCCGACGCCGCGCACGGGCTCAAGGGACTGGTTTGCGCGGATGGCGGTTGTACCGTCCCGGGCGATCTCGCGAAAGCTTTCGGGGCCGGGGCGGATTTCGTGATGCTGGGCGGCATGCTCGCCGGACACGATCAGTGCGAAGGAAAAATCGTCAAAACGAAGGACGGGAAATTCGTTGAATTCTACGGCATGAGCAGTGCCACGGCTATGGGTAAACATGCCGGCGGTGTCGCCGAATACCGGGCCAGCGAGGGAAAAACCGTGCAGGTGCCCTATCGCGGGGACGTGACCGGGACGTTGCAGGATATGCTGGGCGGGTTGCGGTCCTCCTGCACGTATGTCGGGGCCGTTCGCCTGAAAGAACTATCCAAACGTACGACGTTTATCCGAGTCACGCAGCAAATAAACAACGTTTTCGGGGCCGTTTAAGAAGGTCTGATTCGGTTTTTTGAGTGATTATTTGTTATATTATTTCTTTAAATCATTCAATTTTATACAAAAAATCCAATTTCTTGCTTTTTGAGACGTGTTGTGTTATTCTGCGCAACTATCAGCAGTGTTTCGTTGATTGTGCGAGCGACGGGAGCGACCCGTTTGTTATGCTTTTCCCGTGGCGGTGTGAGGGAAGAAAGGAGGCTCGAATGCATACGACACTGAATCTTCTTTTGGTCGAAACCGAACAGGATCTTGACTGTCAATTGCGTGAACGGTTGCGGCTTGCGCTGGGCTGTCCGTTCCGCTTGGTCCATTGCCGGGATATGGCGACCGCGCTGCGGCAGGTTTCTGGCCTTGCGGTTGACGTCGATCTGGCTTTCGTGGACGTTTCTCCGTATAATGCCCGCGAGTCCGAGGACGCCGTTCTGGCCTTGAGCGAGGCGGCCCCGGATGTACCACTTCTCGCGATCGGACCAGATGATCATAAGCGTGCCCTGCGTCTGATCGATATCGGTGCGCAGGATTATCTCTACAAAGAAAAAATATGCGCTAATCACTGTCTGCTTCGGGATGCGGTCGAATTCGCCCTCAAGCGTCAGAAGTTGTTCACGCGCGTGGTCGAGCGGGCTCAAAACGATCTGGAGGAAAAAAACCAGGTGATCTCGTGGATGGCGGGGGGCTATTCGGTCGACACCTCGGTCCGGATGATGTAACCCGTTTACAGGACGGGGTCGGGCGCGCTAGAACGTGTCATGACACTTTTTCGGGCTATGGCGACGGTTGCGGGGCTGACGGGGCTATCCCGGATCGCGGGTTTCGTCCGCGATATTCTGACGGCCGGGATTTTAGGAGCCGGTCCCGTTGCCGATGCGTTTTTCGTAGCGCTTAAATTGCCGAATTTTTTCCGGCGCGTGACGGCGGAGGGGGCGTTCTCTGTCTCCTTCGTCCCGCTTTATTCCGCCGCTCTGGAAACGGAGGGCAGAGAAGAGGCCGACCGGTTCGCGTCCCGTGCTTTTTCCGTGATGCTGGTTTGTCTCAGCTTATTCACGATTGCGGCCATCGCGGCCATGCCGTTCGTCATTCACGTCATCGCGCCGGGCTTCGCGGGAGACGAGACCCGTTTTTCGCTGGCGGTGACGCTCTCCCGGATTACCTTTCCCTATCTTTTGATGATGTCGTTGGCGGCGCTTTTGGGCGGGGTTTTGAATGCGCACGAACGCTTCGCGCCTTTCGCCGCCGCGCCGATTTTTTTCAATCTGTGCCTGATTGCCGCGCTGCTATTGAGCGACTACGCCCGGACGGCCGGGCACGCGCTGGCCTGGGGTGTGTTTGCGGCGGGGATCGTTCAGTTCTCTCTTTTGTTCTTTAGCATCCGGCGCACGGGGATTCGCCTTCGGCTGCTGCGGCCTCGTTTCGATCCTAAGATCAAACGGCTTCTGGCGTTGATGGGGCCCGGCGTAATCGGGGCGGGGGTGATGCATATCAATCTGTTCGCGGATTTGATCATCGCCTCGTTTCTGGAGACGGGGTCAATCTCCTATCTTTATTACGCCGACCGTTTGAACCAGTTGCCCCTCGGCACGATCGGAATCGCGGTGGGAACGGCGCTGTTGCCGATGCTCTCGAAAGTCATGGCGGCGCAAGATACGGCCCGCGCCCGGGATCTGTTCAACAGGGCGCTGGAGATGTGTTTGCTGCTCGGCCTGCCGGCCGCGACGGGTCTGCTTTTGACGGCATTGCCGATCATCGTCACACTGTTCGAGCATGGCAGCTTCACAAAACAGGACAGTCTCATGACCATGACGGTTTTAACAGCCTATGCGGCAGGCCTACCGGCCTATGTCGCCGTCAAAGTATTTTCGACGGCTTACTGGGCACGTCAGGACACCGCAACGCCGGTTAAAATAGCCGTCGTCGCGACCCTAGCCAATATCGTCGGGAGTCTCTATCTGGCGTTTGTTCTGGATCTTGGGGGCGTCGGGATCGCGGCTTCGACCGCCGCGGTGGGCTGGGTTCAGATCGCGCTCCTGGGGTTTTTCTTGCGGGAACGGGAGGAAACCCGTTTGGATCGGCGATTGACGGTCAACGCGTTCAAAATTGTCCTAGCTTGCGTCTTTATGGCGGCATATCTGATGGTCGCCAAAACATTCTTTGTCTCCGCATATATCCCGGAGCGTTCCGTTTTTTCTTTTCAGGTCGGGGGGCTTGTTCTGTTGGTCGGGGGTGGCGCGCTGATCTACGGAATGGCGCTGGTCTTGATGGGGGTTGTACGCAGAGAGGATATCATGCGTCTTTTGCGCCGGGTTCGCGGCCGTTAACGGGCTTCCTTGAGGGCGCTCAAAATTTGCTGCTCTACTGCCAGACACGCCTCGAGCCCGGAGCGATAATCAGGGTATTTCAGGTGTACGTGGAGCGATTCCTTGATTTTGTCATTGTGGATTCGTTTGTTGTCTTCGTAGAAACTCCGAGCCATAGGGGCCATGTCGGCCTGATCGAACGGGATCAAGGGCGGCGGCTCCATCCCCAGCAAAATACAGGCATAGGCGACCAGTTCTTGGCTCGGGCCAGGGTGGTCGTCGCAAACATTATAGATGCTGCCCGGGCTGGGATGGTGCATGGAGGCGATCAATACCTGGACGATATCCTCCACATGCACACGGCTAAAGACATGGCCCGTTTTGTCAATTCGCCGCGCGATTCCAGCCCTGACGGTGTCCAGCGCGCTGCGGCCTGGGCCGTAAATACCCGCCAGGCGGAAGATGTGAACGGGCGCACCCTGAGCAGCGAGCGAGAGCCATTGTTGCTCTGCCAACGCCCGGCGGGAGCCACGTTTGGAGGTTGGACGGATCTCCGAGGTTTCATCCACCCACAGCCCGCCCCGATCCCCGTAAACGGAGGTCGAGGACAAATAGCCGATCCATTCGATTGTCGGTATTTTAAGAATTTCCGCCGCGTGTAGGTTGAACACGAGGCCGCCCTCGTCACCTGGTGGAATGGAAATCAAAAGGTGCGTAACGTCTTTTAGAAAATATTGTGGGTCATCGAGCGGGTGCGCCGTATCGAATAAAAAACTCTTAACGCCGTGGGAGCGCATCAGGTTGCGTTTTTCCGGATCGCGCGTCGTTCCGGCAATGGACCATCCGCCCTCTTGCTCCAACGCGAAGCTGAGGTAATCGCATGTATAGCCATACCCGAAACAGAAAAGCTTTTTTTCCGTCTGCGACATAAATTGTCGGGCCCTCTACCCTTGGGGAGCTTGTGCAGAAAGACTCCCGTAACCTTCTTTCGGTTATATTTTTCTTGTTTTTTGTTCTAAAAATCCACGTTTTCATAGTGCGCTGCCGGGGTAAAACCCGGAATGCGGTCCTCCAACAAGGGCTGGAAGGACGGACGGGATTTTACCTTCGCATACCATTCACGGGCCGCTTCGTGCTCGTCCCACGGGACGTCCCCGATATAATCGATCGCGGATAAATGCGCCGCGGCCGCAATGTCGGCCAGTGAGAAATCGTCCCCCGCCAGCCAGTTTCGTTTCTCCGTCAGGAACCCGATATAATCCAGATGATAGTGGATGTTCGCATGTCCCGCGCGAATGGAGGGGCCGTGCGGCTCTCCCAGTTTGAGCATCCGTTTCATGAGTTTTTCCCCGACGAGGTTTTCGCTCACCTCCCGGTCGAACTTGACGTCGAACCAGCTGACCAGACGACGGGTTTCGGCGCGCTGGACGGGGTCGGCGCCCAACAGGCTAACGGCGGGATAGACTTCCTCCAGATACTCGCAGATAACTTGGGAATTGGCGATCGTGGTGCCGTCCTCCTCGATCAGGACCGGTACGTCTCCCGCGGGGTTCAAGGCTAGAAACGCCGTCCGGCGTTCCCAGACTTTTTCTATTTTCTGCTCGAAGGGCAGCTTTTTCTCTGCCAGGACGATACGAACCTTGCGGGAAAAAGGATGGAGCCAGAGATGAAAAAGGGTCCTCATGATAAAAAGAACCTTACATGAGACAATTGAAAAATAACACCTTTATTTTCATTCTGTCGGCTTGGTCGGTTTTGTCCAGGGTAGCATCCGGGCGATGGTTTCGTCCCTGTCGATGATATGGTGCTTGAGCGCCCCGGCGATATGAAGCGTCAGCGCTCCGATCAGGACAAAGGCGGTGATTTCGTGGATTTCTTCGGCAAGGTCGTGAAGAGGTTTGCTCTTCCCGACCAGGGCGGGCAGGTCAAACAATCCGAAAAAAGAAACCGGATAGCCGGCAGATGACGACAAAAGCCACCCGGAAAGGGGCATGGTGAGCATCGCGAGATAGAGAATGCCTTGAACGCTTTTGGCCAGAACGACTTCCCAGCGCGCATGACCCGCGAGCGGCGACGGCGTGACGTTCATCAAACGCCATATAATGCGTAGGATGACAAGCATCAAAACCAGCGCGCCGAAAGACTTATGAAGGCCGTAAAGCTTGAGCATCTCCGGCCCCGGTTCAAGATCGGCCATGTAGAAGCCGAGCGCAAGCATGCCGATGATCAGCAGCCCGATCACCCAGTGAAACCCCTGGGCGACGAATCCAAATCGTTCCGCGGTGTTTTTCAGGCACATAATGTGGGGTCTCCTTTTCAAAAACGCATTTTGCGGCTCACGATACGCCAGAACGAACGAAACGAACACTGTTTTTTTCGTCCCTCTTTTCTTTCGGGCGCGCTTATGATTGTATGGGGGCGGTTTCCCGTCAATATAAGGATTTCCCATGCAGTTTCTGGCTTCTCTTTGGCAAAAGATGACGGCGTATCTGGCGGCGCGGACCGGCAGACTTTGGAAAAAGGTCGCCTCCCGGTTTCTGCCCGTGTCCAAGAAGCCAACGCTTCCCTCCGGAGAAAAGGCCGCCGTCGCTTCGCCGCCATCTGCGCCCGTGGTCGTCCGCCAGGATCAGGAGCATGCCTGTCCGTTTTACAACGAGCTGAAAATCCGGTTTCGGGATATTGGGAAGCTCGCCGCGATCGAAGAGACCATGGGGCGGGATTCCCTGACCGCCATGCCCGAGGGCGGCTGGCAAAGCCGGCTGGAGCAGCTTTCCTATCTCCGGCGGCACTCTCATGAGGCGCTGATGGCGCCGGAGGTCGCCCGTCTGATCGAAAAGGCGAAAGACCATCGGGAAAACAACGCGGACGATTGGGATTCCTGGGACTGCGCGAATCT
>JAGRJZ010000148.1 GCA_020442505.1 Alphaproteobacteria bacterium
GCCGCCGCATGTGAAGTTCATCTTCTGCACGACCGATCCCGACAAGTTGCCGATCACGGTGCTGTCGCGCTGCCAACGCTTCGACCTGCGCCGAATCGACGCGGATACGCTGACGCGTCTGTATCGGGACATCGCAAAAAAGGAAAACGTCACCGTCGCGGAGGAAGCGCTGGCGCTGATCGCGCGGGCGGCGGACGGGTCCGCGCGGGACGGCCTGTCGCTCCTGGACCAGGCGATTTCCCTGAGCGCCGACGGGGTCACCGCCGCGCAGGTGCAGGACATGCTCGGCCTGGCCGACCGGGCACGGGTGATGGACGTTTTGGAACACGCGATCAAGGGAAAATGCAAAGAGGCGCTGGACATCGCCGAAGAGCTTTATAAAAGCGGATGCGACCCGGTGGTGTTGCTTCAAGACATGCTCGACTTTACGCATCTTCTGACCAAGCTGCGCGCGGTACCGCAAACGAAGGAGACGCACGGCGCGATCGCACAGGATACGCTGAGCCGGACGGCCGCTCTGGCGACGAAGCTTTCCATGCCCTCGCTCGGCCGCGCGTGGCAGATTCTGCTCAAAGGGATCGGGGAGGTCAACACGGCGCCCAACCCGCAAGCCGCGGCGGAGATGATCATCATCCGGCTGGCCTATGCCGCCGATCTGCCCGATCCGGGAGAATTAATCAAAAAACTGAAAAATACGAACGACAGTGCGCCCTCCTTGGGGAGAGCAAGCGAACCGCAGGCAAGCCGGGAGGAAGAATGGACGACCCCGACCTCCGCAGCTTTGCCCCAAAATAATCCCCCCTCCCCGGCGGGAGGAGGGTTAGGGAGAGGAGGAGAAGCTGTGGCTGTTGCTGCGCAACCCCACCTCGCGACCGTCGAAAGACTGGAAACCCTCTCCGACATTGTGGCGCTGCTGGAACAAAACCGGGAGATGATCCTCGCCGGACAGGTGTTCCACTACGCCCACCTCGTGACCATGAAACAGGGCGCGATTGAGCTGCGGCTGGAGCCGCAGGCCGATCCGAAACTGGCGCAAAACCTGCGCAATGCGTTGATCGCCCTAACCGGGGATCAATGGATGATTTCCGTGTCGGGCAAACCCGGCGCGCCGACGCTGGCCGAAGACAAGGCCGCCGCCGACGCGGCGCTTATGGCCGAAGCGAAAGCCCACCCGATCGTCGCGGAAGTGCTGCATGTTTTTCCGGGGGCGAGCGTGAAGGTCGTGGAAGGGTAGAAGTTTTTCATGACACAATATGGGCTTTGAAAAAATGTTTGTCTCGTGGCTTAATACCGTAAATTTTTGCGAATCTTGGCGCGCTTGATGCCTTGGCAGAAAAAAAACGAAGAACTCAACAAAAGGAACAATCAAATGAACATCCAGGAAATGATGAAACAGGCCAAAGTCATGCAGGAACGCATGGAGCAAATGCAAGCGCAGCTGGCGGAGCGGGAAGTAACCGGAACGGCCGGCGGAGGGCTGGTGAACGTTGTGATGACCTGCCGCGGGGAAGTGCGCCGGATCGCCCTATCCCCCGAAATCATTAACCCGACGGACAAGGAAACGCTGGAAGATCTTATCATGGCGGCGATCAACATGGCGCGCGCCAACGCGGACCAGACGTTGGCCGAAGAAACACAAAAGATGATGAGCGATCTGGGACTGCCGGCGGGAATGGACATGCCGTTTTAACGCGCGGCGCGCAAAGCGGCGGGCGGCCCTAAAATGAACGTCTTGCATAGAGCGACATCCCTCGACGAAACCGGTCACAGAGCCTGGAAACTTTTTTTATGGAGCGGGCTGGTCCTGCTCTCGGTTGTCGCTCCACAAGAGACATCCGAGACAATCCAGAGGGCCCTGTCCGATGCTTATCTACAGGTCAGCGTATTTGTCGGGGGCACGTTAATCGTTTTCTATTTTTTGGAAAACAGGGCCCGGATTGACACCGCGATGTTGCTGAAACGACATGCACGGTGGCAGGTCCCGATCGCCGCGATCATCGGGGCCCTGCCCGGTTGCGGTGGTGCGATCATCATCATTACGCAGTACGTACTGGGTCGCATCGGCTTCGGCTCGATGGTTGCGGTTCTGACCGCGACGATGGGGGACGCGGCGTTTTTGCTCCTCGCGCGGGAGCCGCAAACAGCTCTTCTGGTGATGGGACTCAGCATCGTTGTCGGCACGATCAGCGGCTGGATCGTGGAGCGCGTTCACGGTCCCGATTTTATGCGTATCCCACCGGACGACACCCCGCAAGAAACAATCCAGTGCGGCCAATTCGTCAATTACCGCACGACGACTCTGTGGGCGTGGTACGGTCTTATGGCGCCCGGTCTTGCACTCGGTCTGGGCAGCGCATTTCAACAAGACACGGATGCCTGGTTCGGGCCGCTGGCCGCCTTCGCGCCCAGCCACTGGATCGGCTATACGGGCGCGTTGTTTTGCCTGTTGGTCTGGGCCCTGTTACCTGGAAAGGGGGCCGCGATGGTCAATCTGGCAGCCCATCCGGCTTGCCGTGCCCACGTTAAAACCCGCAGCCGGATCGTTTTTGAGACAAGCTTCGTGACGGCGTGGGTCGTTCTGGCCTTTCTGGTGTTCGAACTGGGAACGCTCTGGAGCGGAATCGATCTGGCGCATTTATTCAAGGCCGCAGAGCCGCTCCTTCCCGCGATCGGGGTTCTGGTCGGATTTATTCCCGGCTGCGGTCCGCAAATCATCGTCACGACGCTGTATCTGGGGGGACTCGTCCCCTTTTCGGCCCAAATCGGAAACGCGATCAGCAATGACGGCGACGCTCTGTTCCCGGCCATTGCCATGGCACCGAAAACGGCCTTCCTGGCAACCCTTTACACGGCGATTCCCGCCTTGATCGTCGCATACGGGTTTTTCCTGTTTGGCTATTGACCCGCCCCGAGCGCTAAGAAAAAGGAAAATAGAGTCATGCGCATTGTAACCTGGAACATCAATTCGGTTCGCTT
>JAGRJZ010000149.1:0-571 GCA_020442505.1 Alphaproteobacteria bacterium
CGAATGAGGGGATCATCCTCGTCGCCGCGACCAACCGTCCGGACGTTCTCGACCCGGCCTTGCTGCGCCCCGGCCGTTTCGATCGGCAGGTTGTCATTCCCCTGCCCGACATATCGGGACGGGAAAAGATTCTGCAGGTGCACATGAAAAAAGTGCCTCTGGCCAGCAACGTCGACGCGAAAATTCTGGCCCGCGGCACGCCCGGTTTTTCGGGGGCCGATCTGGCCAATCTGGTCAACGAGGCCGCGCTTCTGGCCGCGCGATACGGTAAGCGCGTCGTCGGTATGGACGATTTCGAAAGCGCCAAGGACAAGGTCATGATGGGAACCGAACGCAAATCCATGGTCATGACGGACGAGGAGAAAAAACTGACGGCCTATCATGAAGGCGGACACGCCATCGTGGCCCTGCACGAACCGGAAAGCGACCCGATCCACAAGGCGACGATCATCCCGCGCGGTCGTGCCTTGGGGCTGGTCATGCGTCTGCCCGAGGGCGACCGGATTTCCATGTCCATGGCCAAGCTGAAGGCTGATCTGGCTGTGGCGATGGGCGGGCGGATCGCGGAGGA
>JAGRJZ010000149.1:663-3567 GCA_020442505.1 Alphaproteobacteria bacterium
ATGTCCGACAAGCTGGGACCCCTGCATTACGGAGCGGATCAGGAGGAAGTCTTTCTGGGGCATTCCGTCACGCAGAGTAAAAACATGTCAGACGACACGGCTGCGACGATCGACGCGGAAGTCCGCCGCATCGTGGAAGACGCCTACGCGCGGGCGACGCAAACGCTGACGGATAATATCAAGCAGTTGCACAAGCTAGCCGAGGCGCTTTTGGAGTACGAAATGCTGACGGGCGACGAGATCAAGGATCTTCTGGCCGGAAAGAAAATCGTGCGCGACGAGCCGGAGGAACCCGGCGACACGCTGCCCAAATCCTCCGTTCCGACCGCCGGGGAGAAACCTGCCGCGGGGGGCGATCTCCCGTCCGAGGCATGATTTAATCCTTTGTTTGAAAGGCTCCTTCCTATGACGATTCCTGTTTCCTTTGATCAAAACCGTTCTTCCGCTGCCGATACGGTCGTGGTCTTTGTCTATGCGAACAACCAGCTTTGTGCGCAGGCCGGGATGATTGACCGGGAGACAGAGGGGCTGATAACCCGGTACCTGTCCAGCCAGGAACGCTTTCAGGGAAAAGAGGGACAGACGCTTGTCTTGACCGGGCCGCTGAAATCCGCCTTCTTGCGGATCGTTCTGTGCGGGCTGGGCGATCCTGAGACATATAAGGGCGACACGGCTTATGAGGCCGCCGGGGGGGCAATCGCCGTTGCCCTGGAAAATGCCGGCGCAAAAAACGTAGACGTTCTGGCCGAGAACGAGACGATGGCGCTGGGGCTGGGGGTCGGCATGGCGCTGCGCGCCTACCGGTTCGATAAATATAAAGTCCCGGAAGACGAGGCGCCTCTTCCTCCCGCTTCCGTCCGGATCGTGACCAAAAACGCGGAGACGGCGCAAGATGCCTGGAAATCGCGCGCGGCCATGATCGCAGGGGTGTATCTGGCCCGCGATCTGGCGACCGAGCCGCCTAATGCCCTGTATCCGGACAGCTATGCAAAGCGGATCAAGGCGGATCTTGGGCCCTTGGGCGTAAAGGTCGAAATCTTCGACGAGAAAAAACTGGAAAAGCTTGGGTTTTATGCCCATCTGGCGGTCGCGCAGGGCGCCGCAAACCCGGCCCGTCTGGTCGTTATGCGCTGGAATGGCGCGGCTAAAAAGGCCGGAAAAAAACCGCTGGCCCTCGTGGGCAAGGGGATTACCTTTGACACGGGCGGGGTTCATTTGAAACCCGGCGGCGAAATGCTGAACATCATGAAGATGGATATGGCCGGATCGGCCGCCGTCGTCGGCGCGATGAAAGCTCTGGCCCTGCGCAAGGCGAGGGCGGACGTGGTCGCGGTGGTGGGGCTGGCCGAAAACCGGATCTCGCACAATTCCTATCTTCCCGGGGACGTGATTCGAACCCTGGCGGGGAAAAGCGTCGAAATCGACAATACGGACGCCGAGGGACGGCTGGTGCTGGCCGATGCGCTGACCTATGTCCAGAAAACTTTCGATCCGGCCCAGATCATTGATCTCGCGACATTGACCGGATCGGTCCTGATCGCGCTGGGTCACGAATATGGCGGCGCTTTCGTCAACGACGACACGATGTGGACAGCCCTCGACAAAGCGGGCACGGCAAGCGGGGATAAGCTCTGGCGTTTGCCGCTACATGAGACCTATCGCAAATCGATGAAAAGCAGTGCCATCGCGGATCTTTCCAATCTCGGATCGATGACGCCTTATGGCGGAACGTGTACGGCGGCTGCGTTCTTGGAGCTTTTTATCGACGAAGGGCGACCCTGGGCGCATCTGGACATCGCCGGTTCCGCCTGGATCAAGACCGACCGTCCGACGTGTCCCAAGACCTTTACCGGATTCGGCGCGCGGCTGTTGGACCGGTTCGTCGCGGACACGATCGAAGCAACCGTATCTCCGGGATAACCCGAGCGTCTGAATACCCCCTGTTGTCATCATTCGATCTCTGGTAGAGTATCCCCGGATGTGAGTTTCGTACGACGACACCGGGGGAGACGTCTTTTCATGAATATTTCCATCAGAGCGCTGGGGTCCGTCGTGGCGGGGGGGTTGATGGTCGTCGCGCTGGGCGGCGCGGCGACATCGGGGTTCGTGTTAAAAACCCTGAACGACTTCACAAAGCGATGGGACGTTTTCACGTACAACATGGCCGGACCGGACATCGACGCGCTTTCGGGCGCGGTCACTTTTATGCAATTTCTAGTGCTGGGCGGCAGCGTCGCTACGATTTCCACTTTGTTTCTGGTCGGCGGATTTTTCATGTGGTTTACAAATCGCAAAGTCGTGGGGCCCATGATCCGTCTGACCGACACGATGAAACAGCTCGCCCACGGAAACACGGACGTCATCGTTCCCTATGCCGATTCCACAGACGAGATCGGAATCATGGCCCATTCGGTCGGGGTGATGAAGGAAAACACCATCGCGCGCTTGCGTCTTGAGGAGCAAAAGAAAACCCTCGAAGCCCAGGCGCGCGCCGATCGTGGCAAAGAAATGCAGAAGATCGCAAGCGGGTTCGAAGCCCAGATTGGCGATATCGCGGGCGCGGTCTCCGCAGCTGCAAAGGACATGCGGGCGATCGAGGAACAGTTAAGCGCGAATGTCAGCAAAACCCGCACGCAAAGCGTGGCTGCTTCCTCGGCGGCGGACGAAACGACAACGAACGTTCAGACCATCGCCGCTGCGGCCGAAGAACTGGCCTCTTCTATCCGCGAGGCCGCGCAGACCGTCAACGAAACCGCGGTTACGGCCCGGGATTGCGCCGCGGCAGCAAGAGAATCGCAGGCTCAGCTCGACGGGCTCAGCGCGGCGGTTCATGAAATCGACGCGGTGATCAAGGCGATTAACGACATCGCCGAGCAAACCAATTTGCTCGCGTTAAACGCGACG
>JAGRJZ010000150.1 GCA_020442505.1 Alphaproteobacteria bacterium
GTGCTTCGCCAACTTCCACGTAAGTTTCGCCAAGTTCTGTGTTTTTAAATGACTTGATTACAGCGTCCGATCCTTGCGCGTCGATCCAGGCCTACGCGATTTCCGCCCAGCATCGGCCCCGGCGTGTGGTGAATGACGTATCCGCGATGGCCGTAACGATCCGTGAATTCCTTGCTGTGATTTTTTGCCACGTTGTTTACAGTCACTTTCCACTACCAAAGAGGCCTTGCAGGATTGTTGTGGTCTATTGTCCCACAAGTGCCCCACGGGCCCCTAAAAACATTATGTTAATGGCGGAGAGACAGGGATTCGAACCCTGGAAGGACTTGCATCCTTGCTGGTTTTCAAGACCAGTGCATTCAACCACTCTGCCATCTCTCCGGAGAAGTGATTGGCTCCTGCATACCGCAAAGTACTTTTTTTCGCAAAGGGTTTTGTCTATGATGGCGGAGTAAAAGAGGAGAAAAAATGATGTTTGGATTGTTCCGTAAAAATCCGCTCGGTACGAACGAGGATCAGTGCACGATGGAGATTGTTTCGCCCGAGACCGCACAGGCCTGGCTGGCCGCCGGAGAGGCTGTTCTGATTGACGTACGGGAGGATAACGAATTCGCGGCCGAGCGAATCCACGGCGCGCTGTCGGAGCCTTTGTCGCGTTTCGCGCCAGACCATGTGGTGGCCCTGGCAGGAGATAAAAAAATCATCTTGCAGTGTCTGTCGGGCAAACGCTCGGCCAACGCCTGCCGTGCGTTTTTTGAGAAAACGGGGCGAAAGCCGTACAGGATGGAAGGGTGTCTGACGGGCTGGAAAAACGCCGGACTTCCAACGGAAACCGGATCGGTTCAGGAGAGCTGACACTTTTATATTTTTAGCTCGTTCGTTCGCACGACCTGAATGAACTCGATGAACTGGTAGGGGTTTAAAACCCCGCGGATTTCCATGTCGTTGATCAGCCGGCAATCCACGTGGACCGTCCCGTAGCCCAGTATATGCCCCAAAAGGCTTTGGGCGACGTGCTCCCCCTTGACTTCGTCGATCGCGAATTCGTCGAGCACCACGCGCAACAATCCCCGCTTGTGGAAGATCCGCTTTTGGGTCAGGACGATCTCTGAAGACAGGTAGGAAACGACGAACACAGACCACAGAACAACCCCCGTCGCCAGCAAAAGCCAGGGGATGAAAGGAAGCGGAAAGCCCAGATAAAAAAGCGCCGCGCGGTCCGCGGCCAGAGCAGCCCCGCCGAAAAGAAGAAGCCACACAAATCCCCAGACAGCCTGAATCCAGTGAAGCTTTGTGCGGCATATGACGTCTTCGCCCGGGGCGACGATTTTCTTGATGTAACTGAACATGGATCAAGGATAGCAGGAATTTGCCTGTGAACAAGACGGCATCCGCCTCTATCCGTCTCTTTTGTGATAAAATGGAGCATGCTATGATCCGGCTCATAGAAAAACAACTGCGCGGGAGATTATATCGGTGGCTTTGTTCGAGAAACAAAAGGCGGAGATTTCATGGCGGATCAGCGGAATCACGTTTGCGTTTGTTCTGGCGCTTTGTTTCTTGTCAGTTCAGGCCCGGGCGTCCGATTTCGGGCCATGGCTGGCCGGTGTTTACGAGGAAGCTGCCAAAAGCGGGGTCAGCACCCGAACGTTAGACGTGGCCCTGGCAGACATCGAGCCGATCGACCGGGTAATTGCTCTCGATCGTAAACAGCCAGAAGGGAAAATGAGTTTTACGACCTATCGGGAGAGGATTGTCAATCCGACCCGGGTTGAAAAGGGCCGCGCGATGATGCGCCAATACGCCGATATTCTTGCCCGGGTCGAGCGGGAATACGGTGTCGCGCCGCAATATATCGTCGCGCTGTGGGGGATTGAAACGAATTACGGGGCCAATACAGGCGGGTTCGACGTTGTGCCGGCACTGGCGACTCTGGCATGGGAAGGGCGGCGGGGGGAGTTCTTCCGCGCCGAGCTTCTGGATGCGTTGCGCATTATCGACCAAGGGCACGTCGTTCCCGCGGCGATGAAGGGGTCCTGGGCCGGTGCGATGGGACAAAGCCAGTTTATGCCCTCGAGCTTTATGCGTTTCGCGGTAGACGGAAACGGCGACGGGCGCAAGGATATCTGGGGAACGGAGGCGGATGTTTTTGCCTCGGCCGCGAATTACCTTCTCAAAAACGGGTGGCAAACCGGCGAGCGTTGGGGCCGCGCAGTCAAACTCCCGGCCGGATTTTCGGCGTCCTTGATCGGTAAGGACGTGAAAAAGCCTCTGGCCGCGTGGCAGGCCCTGGGGGTTACTCGTGGCGACGGCGGCGCTTTGCCGCTGGTCGCGGGTATGACGGCGTCTCTGGTCGCGCCGGACGGTCCCGCCGGGCCGGTTTATCTGGTCTACGATAATTTCCGGACGATCATGCGCTGGAATCGTTCCGATTATTTTGCAACATCTGTGGGGTTACTGGCCGATGCAATCGCGGGTTAACATGCTTTTTGTCGGGTTTTTTCTTTTTGCTGTGGCGGGGATTCTGTCCGGCTGTACGGAAGTGACGTTAGCCTCTCATGTTGCCAAACGCATGAATCCGCCGCCGCCGAGCAGCGGCACCTTCAAGGTCGGGAACCCTTATAAAATCGAGGGCAAAACCTATGTTCCGCAGGAAAATTACTCTCTGGTAGAGACCGGAATCGCGTCCTGGTACGGGCCGCAATTCCACGGAAAACAAACGGCGAACGGAGAAGTTTTCGATATGGAGGAACTGACGGCGGCGCACCGAACGCTCCAGATGCCGAGCCTCGTTCGCGTGACGAATCTGGAAAACGGCCGCTCTTTGATCGTGCGGGTCAATGATCGCGGGCCGT
>JAGRJZ010000151.1 GCA_020442505.1 Alphaproteobacteria bacterium
CCCGAGGCGCCGAGCGGGTGGCCCAATGCGATCGCGCCGCCATTAACGTTTGTCTTTTCGGGGGCGAATCCGAGTTCACGAATGACGCAAAGCGCCTGCGCGGCAAAAGCTTCGTTGGATTCAATCAGATCAAGATCGGAGACCGTCCACCCTGCTTTCCCCAAGGCCTTGCGAACGGCCGGGATGGGCCCGGTTCCCATGAGGGCGGGATCGACTCCGGCTGTCGCCCAGGATTTGATCGCGGCGAAGATAGGCAGATTCCGTTTTTTTGCATCGCTCGCACGCATCAAAAGAAGCGCCGCGGCGCCATCGTTAATGCCGGAGGCGTTGCCGGCCGTTACGGTTCCATCCTTGGTAAAGGCTGGACGAAGTCTCGCGAGGCTCTCCGCCGTGACGCCCGCGCGGGGGAATTCATCTTTCTCGACGAGAACATCCTCTTTCCGTCCCGGAACGGTCACGGGCAAAATTTCGTTCGTAAATTTTCCTGTCTTTGTCGCGGCTTCGGTTCTTTGCTGCGATGTTGCTGCAAAAACATCCTGATCTTCGCGGGAAATGGAAAAGCGCTCTGCCAGATTTTCCGCTGTGATGCCCATATGGTAATCATGGAAGGCATCCCAAAGACCTTCGCTGATCATGGTGTCCGTCATGGCCAGATTTCCCATTTTTGTTCCGTCGCGCAAATGGGCGCAGTGGGGGGCCGCACTCATGTTTTCCTGTCCGCCGGCGATCACGATCGTTGCATCGCCGAGCAGGATGTTTTGCATGCCGGCAACCACGGCGCGCAATCCCGCGCCGCAGACCTGATTGATCATCAGCGCCGTTTTTTCATGCGGAATACCGGCTGCGAGGGCCGCTTGACGCGCGGGGTTTTGGCCGGCGCCGGCGGTTAAGATCTGGCCCATGACAAGCTCGTCGACATCCGATGGGGTGAGACCTGATTCTGCAATAACGCCGCGTATGACATGTGAGCCCAGCGCGTGAGCCGGCAGGGACTTCAATCCCCCATTGAAAGCCCCAATCGGCGTTCGCTTCGCTGCGACGATGACAACGGGATCATTCGATGAGTAGTAAGAGTCCGTCATTTTTTTCTCGTTTTATTTTGCGTTGAAAGAAGGTTTCTTCATACAACCATTAGGACAGGAGATTTTGTTTGTCCAGCCATTCAATCATCGGAGCGACGACTTTCTTTGCTGCACTGCGACTAGTAATAAGACCGATATGACCGCAATCGGGCTTGAGGAATGTGCTGCCCGGAATAGCCTCGGCCAGGGCGCGGGCACTGAATTCCGGAACGACCCGATCTCTCGAAGGAAGGACGTTCAAAACGGGAACAGAGATCTTTGAGGGATCAATCTGGGTCGTTCCGACATGCCATTGTCTTCGTCCCGGCTGGTTTTCTAAATACCAGCGACGGAGGCAATCTTCCACCAAAGAAGCCGGAAGGTCGGGGCCGTCGTTCAGCCAATCCTCGACGGCGACAAAACGACAGGCTTCGGGGCTTTTCTGGTCCATCGCGGCGAAGGTGGCAAACTTACGAGCAATGCGGTCTCCGTTCAATGCTGCAAAAAAAACCTGGATCTGGCGTGCAGAAAGTGGAGAGGGTTTTTCCCCCTCTTTTGTTTTTATTAGAAAAGACAGGGACGTTTTTGCCTGTGAGGAGAAGAGATCCTTACCGGATTTAAAATTCCAGGGCGTTGCAAGAAATATCAGCGTTTTAAAAAGAGAAGTTTCTTTGAGTGCCGCAGCTGTCAGAAACAACCCGCCCATGCAATAGCCCAGCGCGTTTAACGGGGCGCCGTGATGCGCCGCTGCGATTGCTGCGGCGGGTAAAAGACGCCTTTCTATTAAAGATTGAAGAGTTTTTTGTTCTCGGTCCTGTGTCGGGTATCCCCAGTCGATCAGATAGCAATCATATCCCGCAGCCTTCAGAGCACGGATGAGAGAAATATCGGGCAGAAGGTCAAAAATTGTCGATTTGTTGATTAGAGACGGGATCAGCAATAAAGCGCCCTTGCGATTCCGGCGGGTCGGGTAATGATAGAGTTCGACTTCTCCACGGCTCCACAAAAGCCGTCCTTTTTTACGCTTTGCCTGAAAGGGGTGGTTGTAATAGCATTGAATGCCCCGAACCATCGCAGTCGTGAGGTCAGGGGTTTCCTGGATTTCGAGGCTGCCTAACGCAAGATGAACCGGAAGGGGACGCAGAGCTCTGCGCCATTGTGTGCGAGGGAGAGTGGATATTGTAGGATCACGCGTCATTGTTGCGAGAATAAAAAAAAAAATTTTCTTTCCCTACAAAAACTCTTTCCGCGATGCAAAAACTGTGTATAATAGGTTTCTCATTTCATAAATATATTGTGCAACAATACTAGGGCAAGAAAAGGCAGGTGCATATGCCGACAGCAGCAAAAAGGGCAGAAGGCCCGACCATCGTCAAAAAATACGCGAACCGCCGTCTTTATGACACGGGCCGCAGCAGCTACGTCACGCTCGACGATTTGTGTGAGATGGTCAAAGAAGGGCATGATTTTATCGTGCAGGACGCGAAGACCGGAGAAGACCTGACTCGTCAGGTTTTAACCCAGATCATCGTCGACAGGGAAGCAAAGGGGGAGAACATGCTGCCTGTTTCTTTTATGAAGCAGTTAATCGGTTTTTATGGAGATAATCTTCAGTCGCTGGTCCCGAACTACCTGGAACAAGCGTTCGAAGCATTCTCGAAAAACCAGGAGCAATTCCGTTCCCAGATGAGCAAATCGATGGAGTCACTCGGCGGTGTCGGTCAAATGCCGGGTATGGGAATGATGAACCCAATGACGACCTTTGAGGAGATCAATCGCCAGAATATGGCCCTCTTCGAAAACCTCATGCGGACATGGTCGCCCTTTGGAGCGGACCGGGACGACCAGAAATAGACTATCCAAATAAACGGCGTATTGCTGAAACGTTGAAAATAATCTCTTGCTCTTCCCGGTGGCCGGACGCTATGAAAGGGGCCATGTCTTTTCCTTTTTGAAGATGCGGGGGATTATATGAAGCGCTTTCTTTCTATAGCCGTTTTTGTTCTGTTGTTGCTGTCAGGTGCGGCGTTTCTTGCTCCCAATTTTGTCGATTGGAACAAGTACCGCCCGGCGGCGGTAGCACAGATTGAGGCGGCAACCGGTTATAAGGTCAAAATAGGTGGGGCTCTGGATATGGCTCTTTTGCCGTCTCCGCGCCTGCTGCTTGAAGAATTTTCCCTTGATTTGCCGAAGACTCAGGGTGAGCCGCTTTTGACACTCGACCGCGCCGAGGTCTCTGTTGCTCTGTTTCCCTTGTTGAAAAAGCAAATCGTCGTGAACAGCGTCGTGTTGGTTCATCCGCAATTGCGCTTGATACTTGATGAGAAAGGGCACCTCACAGGATTACCTCCTGCTCTCGAAAGAGAAAATGGTGGCAAGCAAGGAGGCCCTGCTGAATCTATTCCCGAGAAGCAGGCCGTTGCCCTCAATGACATCCGGATCAAGGACGGGTCTATTCATTTATTGAACCTTAAAAACGGGCGCACGGAGAAGATAGAGGATGTTGATCTGCGCTTAAATGCGCCCGATTTAAGGGGGCCCTACGATTTGACCGCTCGTCTTTCTTACCAAGAGCGAGTGCTTGCTCTCTCTACCAAAGTCGGACGATTTGAAAAAGGGGTCGATAATACATCTCTTCAGGCGGAATTGTCGTTTCCAGAGGATTCTGCTGCTGTTCTGTCTTATTCGGGTGTCCTGGCTCTTAAGGCTCCGTTCGGTTTGCAGGGGGAGCTTTCCCTGAACGTGTTGCGTCCCGCGAGCTTTTTGAACGAGGAACAGAAGTCTTCTTTCCCTTTCTTGAACGACCCCGTTTCGTTGAAGGGGCTTCTGACCTTTTCGGGGGAGGCCGCTGCCTTAAGAAATGCGACGTTTGACATCGGGGGGGTGAAGGCTTCCGGCGGGGTTGATATGACCGGTCTCGCAGAGGATAAGGCTTTGTCTGTTTCCGTGACTCTTGACGGCCAGACACCGCTGGAATTGGAGAGGATTCTACCCCTTGTTGGTCTACAAAATACCTCTTTGAGTGCTAAGGATGGTTCTGTCTCGGCAGATAGCGATTTCCTTCCCGAAACGTTAACCCTGCCTCGGGATTTGAATGCGCAGGTTCAGCTTTCATTCCCGGCTATCCGTTACCGAGGGGCTTCCCTTGAAAACATGGTTTTGAGTTTTGAGAAGAAGGAAAAGCGCTTTTCGGGAGATATTGTCGCCGGGCTTCCGGGGAAGCCGGAGGGGCTGCGTTTGAAGGGGGATTTGTCGTATGGCGCGTCCTCGTCTTCCGCAGGGAAGGGAGGGGTTACGTTTTCTGACCCGCGGATGACGTTTAATGCTTCTCTCGATACGCCGGATATTCTTGTTTTGCTGCGCCCCTTCTTGTCGCATAATGCGCAAGAAAAATTGGTGCCGGTTCTCTCTGATCCCCTGCGTTTTGAAGCCGTCGGCTCTTTGTCGCCGGGGCGGATCGGTGTTGAGAGCGGCGAGGTTCTTCTTGATGGTTCACGACTTTCTTTTAGCGGTTCTCTGGCTTCTCCGAAAGCGGGGGGGCGTTCTCTTCTGACGGTTCAACTTGAAAGCAAAGAGCTTGATATTGATCGTTGGCAAAAAAAGCTTCGGGGGAAGGAATTGCCCGCCGGGGTGACCCCTGTTTCTGACCCGGCGATCGGGACCTTCTCCGATACACTTGAGTCCATCTCTTTGCCTTTTGATCTGAACGCGACCGGCGTGCTTGATAATTTATCATGGAACGGTTTTTTATTCGAAACGGCGCGTTTCAAAGGGACATTTTCTCAGAAAACACTTTCTATCGAGACGTTTGATCTAAAAACTTCCCAAAAAGACTTTGCCTTGTTGAGTGGAAAAATTATAGATCTTTCGAAACTTAACGGTGTGGATATATCCATTCGAGCGGGGAGTCCGGATTTAAACCGCGCCGTTTCCTTTTTGCCGGCGAAAGGAGAAGCTGAAACGTTTTCTCTGCCCGCCGCGATCGGTGGAGGAGAAGTCGTGGCGACGCTCCATGGCGACCTGGAGAGTCTGTCTTATACGGCGAACGTAAAAGCTCTGAAGGGGACGGCCGAAGCCAAGGGAACCGTTCGAGACGTTTTGAACAAGCCGATTCCAGGGGAGCTGAGCTTGCGGGTGCGTCATCCGGATTATGTCGCGTTGGCACGTATGTTCGTCCCTTCTTTTTCGAGCGACGTGGCGATCCGAAAAGGCGTGGACGTTTTTTTCGATATGCGTCAAAAAGAAGGTGTTTACGATATTTCCGGTTTGCAAGCGACGATCGGCCCGCTTGATGCGAAAGGTCATATGAGCATCGATGCGCGCCGTGAGCGCCCCTTTGTTTCCGGTGATCTCGTTTTCGGGAATATTCCATTGGATAAAATGGTGGGGCATACGGCGCAGCAAAAAGGAACGCTTCGTGTTCGTAAAACCGGAACCGAAGGCGATCTTCGCTGGTCGCGGAATGCGATCGACGTGGCCTGGATGAACCGTTTTGACATGGATATGGCTTTGCGGGCCAGTTCTCTTTCCTACGCCAATTGGGATCTTCAATCGGTCGAGATGAAGGCGGCTCTCCAAAGCGGGACTCTCGATATTGAAAAACTTACCGCGGCTCTTTATGGGGGGCAAGCCTTTTTGAGCGGAAAGATCAAAGCGCCGGCCAAGGATCGTCAACCGCTTGTTCTCACAGGAAAGGCCAAGCTAACCGATGTGTCTTTGGAATCTTTTGTGAAGGCCTTTAGCGGCGCGTCGTTGATCCGGGCGCGAGGGGCCATTTCGGTGGATGCCGGAATTGAATCGACGGGCCTTTCTCCGGCGGCGCTGGTGTTCGATCTGCATGGGAAGGGCGTTGTAACGGGCAGGGATTTAACGCTTGAGGGGTTCGATTTGGCGCGTTTGTCTCGTGCGCTGGCCGCGCCGACTAGCAGTCTGACCGAAAATTTTACGAAGATTTTGGATGCCAGCATGGCCGGCGGGGCGACCCGTTTTGACACGCTCGACTCTGCCTTCACGATCACGGAAGGTGTTGTGAGATTCGATAAACTGTTGCTTGACGGTCCCGATGCGGCGGTTACGGGTGATGGAAATGTAAACTTGCCTCTTTGGACCATTGATTTAAAAACCGTTGTGAACCTTAGGGAGCCGGCAGATGCGCCGTCTTTGGAGACGGTTTTCCGGGGGCCTCTCGATAATCCGGGGAAAACCTTCGCGCAAAACGCTCTCAACCAGTATTTTAACAAGCAGCTCGAGGGGCTCGTTGTGAACCCGCTT
>JAGRJZ010000152.1 GCA_020442505.1 Alphaproteobacteria bacterium
ACGTGATGTTCGTGATCCAGCGCGTTCTGGAGGCCGAAGGGCGCCTGACCCTGCTCGACCAGAACAAGATCATCCGCCCGCACCCGGCCTTTCGTCTCTTCGCGACGGCGAACACGATCGGGCTGGGCGACGCGACGGGGCTTTACCACGGGGCGCAGCAAATGAACCAGGCGCAACTCGACCGGTGGAATATCCTCGTGACCCTCAACTACGTGGACCACGACCACGAAATGGACATCATGCTGGCCAAGTTCGAATATCGCGATACCCCGGAAGGTCGCGAAGAAATCGACCTGATGATTAAAATGGCCGATCTGACCCGCCAGGGTTTTATGCACGGCGATATTTCGACCGTGATGAGCCCCCGGACCGTGATCAGCTGGATCGAAAACACGGATATTTTCAAAGACCGGGATATGGCCTTTCGGCTCTCTTTTTTGAACAAGTGTGATGAATCCGAGCGTCCCGCCGTTCGGGAATATTATCAGCGCTGCTTCGGCGTGGATTTGTCAGACGCCCGGTCATGATCAAGCAAATCCGTTATCGCTTTGAGTATCTCTTGCTCCTGCTCCTGTTTTTCCTGTTCAGGGTGCTGGGGCTGGATCGGGCTTCGGCGCTGGGAGGCTGGATCGGCCGCACCGTCGGGCCGCGACTGGCCGCCTCTCGCAAGGCGATGGCGAACATCCGCCGGGCTTTTCCAGACAGAGGCGAGGCCGAACAGGAACGAATTCTAGTAGATATGTGGGAGAATCTGGGCCGGGTCGTAGCAGAATATCCCCATCTCGCGCAGATCGTGGCCGAGCGGATCACGCTGGATCCGGACAGCCGGGCCCGCCTGGAATCCCTGAAATCCGGCCATACGGGCATTGTGTTCTGGGGCGCGCATCTCGGGAACTGGGAGGCCGGCGCGATGCTGCTTCAACAAGCCTTCGCGAGCAACAACCTGTACCGGCCGCCGAATAATCCCTATGTCGCGCGGCTGTTGGAACAAGCCCGCCACGTGCCGGATGGGCCGCAGAGGATCGCGAAATCCCGCACCGGCGCGCGGGACTTGCTGCGGGTAATGAGGAACGGCGGGCGGATTGCCATTTTAATCGACCAGAAATATAACGAAGGATTGCCGGTTCCCTTTTTCGGCCACCCGGCCATGACAAGCCCGGTCTTTGCGGAGCTGGCGCAGAAATTCGACGTGCCTCTGGTCCCCGCGCGGATCGAACGGACCGGCGGCGCGCATTTCGCCGGAACGCTTTATCCGCCCATGACGCTCCGAGATCAAGAAACCGGAACGCCCCTGCCCCCGATCAAGATCGTCGAGTCCGTGCACGGCATTCTGGAGGAGTGGATCACCGCCGCGCCGGGACAATGGCTCTGGCTCCACCGCCGCTGGCCCCGAGGGAGATCAGCTTCCAAAGACGGGTGCTCGAAAAAGAATCTTGATTCGTCTGCGGCCTCTCGCTAATGATAGGCCTCGCTTGGGGCTTGTTGGGCCGCCCCCTCCCCCCTCCCTCAAAAAATGAGGGCCCAACAGATGAACGCTAAAAATAAATTTAGAACAAGAGGTTAGTCATGAAATTCTTTGTCGATACCGCGGAAATCGCCGAAATCGAAGATCTCGCCCAAACCGGGCTTCTGGACGGGGTGACGACCAACCCCTCCCTGATCAAAAAGTCGGGGCGGGATTTCCTGCCGACGATCAAGGAAATCTGCGCCATCGTCTCCGGCCCGGTCAGCGCCGA
>JAGRJZ010000153.1 GCA_020442505.1 Alphaproteobacteria bacterium
GCCTATGATTTTTCAATCTATGGCGGTCTCAAGGGAGAGGTGGTCGATATTTCGGCCGACACGATCACGAATGAAAAAGGCGAAAGTTTTTACCGCGTTCGCATCCGTACTCCGGAAAAAACCTTGAAACGCAAGGGGGATATCCTGCCGATCATCCCCGGCATGGTTGCCAGCGTTGATATTTTGACCGGTCGTAAAACGGTGATGGAATATATCCTGAAGCCGTTTATCAAGACGCTGGACGGCGCCATGCACGAACGATGAACTCTCTCGTGTCGTGTCGTGTCGCCTACCAGCCCGTTCGCGCGCCCGGCACCGCGACGACCAGACCGTCCAGCGCGGCGGTCATTTTGATCTGGCAGCACAGACGCGAGGTCTTCCGAAGATCGAAGGCCAGGTCGAGCATGTCTTCCTCTTCCTCGGTCACGCCTTCTTCGCCGGCAGGAAGAGCGGCGTCCCACCAGTCCGGATGCACGTAAAGATGGCACGTCGCGCAGGCCAGACCGCCCCCGCATGCACCCTCGATCTCTTCGATCCCGTTTTGCTGGGCGATTTCCATCAGGGACAGGCCTTCTTGCGCCGCGATCCTTCGGGTCCTCCCGTCTTTCATGATAAAACTGATTTGCATGGCGTCATCCTGTTTCTAACGGGAGCGACTATAGCGATTTATGAAGATCTGTCCATGGTCAAACGGCGCACCCGTTTTCCCCAAATATCCAAAAACCTGTCGATCTCGGTCGGTTCTGTCGCCCAGCCGAGGGATATTCTGATCGCGCCCGTGGCGGCCTGGTCATCGACGCCCATGGCCTTCAAAACATGAGAGAGTGCGGATTTTCCGCTGGAACAGGCGGAGCCGCTGCCGACTCCCACCCCCGCCAGATCAAGGGTCATCATAATCGTTTTGGCATCGACCCCCGGCACGCCGAAGAAGGAAGTGTTCGCGATGCGGGGGGCGCTCGCGCCAAAAATTCTGACAGTCGGGGACAGGGTTTTGAGGCCTGCCTCAAGCCGGTCCCGCAGGGCGCCCAGTGCCACGAAGGCATCGATGTCTTGCGCCGACAGATCGCAGGTCAGCCCCAGCCCGGCGATACTAGCGACGTTCTCCGTCCCGGCCCGGCGGCGCTGTTCCTGGCCACCGCCGTGCAAGAACGTGGGTGTAGGGATACAGGTGCCGTCTGTGCAATCCCGGAGGATCAGGGCGCCGACCCCTTGCGGTCCGCCGTTCTTATGACCGGAAAGCGTCAGGTAGTCGATTCCGGTCGTCGTCATGTCCAGCGATATTTTCCCGATCGCCTGCACCGCGTCGCAATGAAACAGCGCCCCGTAGCGCCGGGCCAAGTCCCCGATTTCCTGGAGTGGCTGGATCACCCCCGTCTCGTTATTGACCGCCATTACGGATATCAGGGCGGGGGAGGGTCTTTGTTGCAAAAGAGACTCCAGAGCGTCCAGATCGACGAGGCCGTCCAGGGTCACCGGAATTTTCTCCGCCTCCGGGGCACTGTTCAGGACGGAGGAATGCTCGATCGCCGAGACCAGAACCCGCGTTCCGCGAAAGGCTTGTAAAACGGTGTTGTTGCCCTCGGTCGCGCCGCTGTTGAAGATCACCTGGGCCGGGGTTGCTTTTAAGAGGGCGGCGACCTGTTCCCGCGCGGTTTCCACCCGGGCGCGTGCCTTTCGACCGAAGGCGTGAGCCGCAGAGGGATTCCCCGTCTCCGCAAGGACCGCAGCCATGATATCGCGCACCGCTGGTTTGAGCGGCGCGGTGGCGTTATAGTCGAAATAAAGCGGCGGTGGCATCGTGGCTTCCTTTTTAATCGAAAGAATCCACAGGAATCTCAAAACCTTACGATAAATAAATAGACAATCGCAAAAGAATTTTGCTATACGGGGCCATACGGCTTTCGCAGTCGGACATAATGCAAAACAAAAAACGCTAAGTGGGAATCATCATTTATGCCTGAAATTATTTTCAAGGGCCCGGCCGGACGGCTGGAAGGTCGCTACAAGCACTCTCCTCTCCCGAACGCGCCTGTGGGGATCGTGTTGCACCCGGACCCGGAGCGTGGCGGCAATATGAATGGCAAGATTACCTATCATCTGTTTCAGGCGTTTGTGCAACGCGGTTTTTCAACCTTTCGGTTTAATTTCCGCGGCGTCGGGGGGTCCCAAGGAGAGTTCGACAAGGGTGAGGGCGAGCTGAGCGATGCCGCCGCGGCGCTTGACTATATCCAGGATTTGAACAAAAACGCTCCCTATGTCTGGGTGGCGGGGTTTGGCTTCGGCGCCTGGATCGGAATGCAGCTATTGATGCGACGGCCCGAGATCGCCGGATGGATTTCGATCGCTCCGCCGGCCAATCTGTACGATTTTACCTTTTTGGCACCTTGCCCGACATCGGGACTGATTCTGCACGGCAGCGAAGACCGACACGTGCCTGCCGATCACGTTGCGGATCTGGCTAAGCGGTTGCATGAGCAAAAGGGTATTGCGGTTGATTACCGGACGGTCGACGGCGCGAACCATTTCTTCAGGGATCATATCGACGACATGATCGCGCATGTTCACGACCATATGAATCGCGCCGAATGTGCGGGCCGGTCCGTTCTCGCGCCGGCGGGGCTTTTGAAAGCAGCGTAACGCCTGGATCCGCTGGTTTCATTTACCTTTTGTTTCCGAGGTTTTTGCCCTATTCTGTGATTCGCGGAACCAACGGGACGGCGTATCCTAACACATCATGACGGATTTGACACATATAGAGGCGTTTATCCTGGCCCTGGGCGCGCTTGGTTTTGGCACGATCATGCTTGTAAAGGGCGGGAACTGGACGATCGACGCCGCTGTCTTTATCGCTCGCCGGTTTGGCGTGTCACCCCTTGTGATCGGTTTTACGGTCGTGGCCTTCGGTACGTCTTTGCCGGAACTGATTGTTTCCGTGAATGCCAGCCTGCATGGCTCTCCCGAGATTGCCGTGGGCAACGTGCTTGGATCGAATATCGCGAACATTTTACTGGTCGCGGGAGCGGCCGGTCTGTTCGCGACGTTGACGGTCCCGCGCGGCACGCTGACCCGGGATTTGGCCGCGATGATTGTGGCAACGGCCGGGCTGACGGCTTTGATGCTGACCGGCGGAATCGGGCGACTAGCCGGTGGGATTATGATTGGGCTCTTGCTGCTCTATGTCTTTTGGCAATACCGGATGGCGCTGCGTGAGAAGACGCGTGCCGAGGATATTGAAAATCCGGTCTTTATATCATTTCCGGCGGCGATTGTCAGTCTTATCGGGGGGCTGGCCCTGATCGCGCTGGGGGCCGAATTTATGGTGCGCGGAGCAACCGTCAGCGCGGAAATTATCGGCGTGCCCGAAGCCGTCATCGGCCTGTCGGTAATCGCGCTGGGGACCTCTCTGCCAGAGCTTTCGACCTGCGTGATCGCCGCGCGAAGAGGGCAGAGCGATCTGATCTTAGGGAATGTCATCGGGTCGAACGTCTTTAACATCATGATGATTCTGGGCGCAACGGCGCTGGTCCGGCCCGTCGTAACGGCCGATATTGCTCCACAGCTGGTGGATCTGGATATCTGGGTGACACTCGGTGTGAGCATCCTTTTTACGATTTGGCTGCTCATACGGCACGCAATCGGCCGGATGACGGCATTCGTCTTTGTGGGCGCCTATATCGCCTATGTCGTGGGTATTTACGCCCTTTACATCGGGTAGGAAGAAAAAACGGGAACCGCACGCATGACAGATCATGACAAAAACCCCGCCGCGGAAGAAACCGGGTTGGAGCGGTTCCATTCGGATCCGGAAGACGATATCCGCCCGATCGAAACCGGACCGGCAAAACCGGCTGCGCCGGATATCCCGCGGCATCTTTTGCCGGAAGATGATCATTATTTCGTTGAAGCCGGGGATTGTGTCGATTTGTATAAAAAAGATCCAGCGCTGCGCCAGGTCTTGATCGGAGTCGGCTGGGACCAAAAGGCGCTGGAGGAAAACAAGATCGACGTCGACGTCAGTTGCTTTCTTCTCAATACCAAAGATATGACTCGGGTTGATTCGGATTTTATCTTTTATAACAACGAAACCGGATGCGAAGGAGCGGTCCGCCATGCCGGCGACAATCGTTCCGGGGCGGGAGACGGCGACGACGAAACGCTTTTTATGGATCTGCCGAATATTCCGTTTGACGTCGTCAAGATCGTCTTTGTTCTGTCGATCTATGATTTCGAGCATGTCGGGCACCATTTCGGCATGGTGCGGGATGTTTATTTCCGCCTTGTCAACAGGGAGGATGATCGGGAGCTTCTTCGCTACCCGCTTGATGAAACGATGTTCGAGGGGCAAACGGGAGTCATCTTGGGAATAATGGAACGAAACGGACCGAAATGGGGGTTCCTGGCGCAGTCTGAGGCCATAGAGGGTGGCCTGTCGACACTCGCGGACCGATACGGCATTATCGTGGCCGAGAAAACCGGATAGTGCGCTTATCTCTGAGCTCTTTAGAACCCACGTCCCTTCGGATTGAGGAGCTGTTCGGTCTTGATTTTTGGTGATTTTCCACCGCCGCCGCCATATTGATCGGAACCGCGAACCTTCTTGAACAGGATGTTTTCGAGTAAATCGTCGATATCCGGAATCTTATCCTGTTTGAGCTCCTGCACCACGGCGAAAAAGAAATCGCAGCTTTTTTCCTTCCAGCCGACAAGATTGTCATCGACCGACTTGCCTCGGACATGGGCTGCTACGATGTCCCATTTACCGTTGTTCACGTACCGGGCATGGAGGCTGAAAACATGATCCATCGGGGGTTTTCCCTCCGGCGGGTCGTCATAGATCATCTCGATCGCGGCAACAACGCCCTCGTGGTCGTCCATTCCAGCTCTAACCTCTGCGTTGCAGGAGATCCCCTGCGCGTAGTCGGAGACAAGCCACGGGTGACTTTCGGACGGGTTGAGTTCGTATCCGACACCCAGTCTGTTCATCAGCTCTCTTTTCGCGACTTGCATCGGTCCGAACGCGTATGCCCCCCCCACTCTCACAATGATTTTCTTTTAACAGCAAATAATCGGGTTGTCATCACCGGGAATCTAGAGATAAATGCGGGTGTCTACCATTCTTTTCCTTTTCTCCGTGGCCGGGCTGTGCCATATAACTGATCATGCGTTGGCTATGGTACAGTTTTCTTGCTCTTTTCTCGGTCGGGATGTTGGGTCTCGCCGCCGTCGCGGGCGTTGCCGTATATGCGATTTCCTATTACGGCCGGGATCTGCCCGACTATACGGCGTTGAAGGATTACGATCCCCCGGTCGTCACCCGGGTCTATGCCGGCAACGGACGACTGATGGCCGAATTTGCCGCGGAAAAAAGGGTCTTCGTTCCAATCGAGGCGATACCAGATCTGATCAAGCAGGGGTTTATTGCCGCCGAGGATAAGAATTTCTATCACCATCAAGGTGTCGACTATCTCGCGATCCTCCGCGCGGCGCTCCAGAACCTGAAGGGGGGGAGCCTTCAAGGGGCCTAG
>JAGRJZ010000154.1:0-2258 GCA_020442505.1 Alphaproteobacteria bacterium
CTGGATTCCGAACAAGCAGGGCGCGTTTTTGTCCGATGACATTTATTTGTTTTCAGCCCAGAAACACGAAATCCAACGCTATCGTAATTTTTTGACAAAAAACGCACTCTCCAGAGACTTGCTTCAGGAAGCGTCAGCGGAAGGTGGCATTTTTGTCAAAAGAATATCTTTCCCTCTGGCCGGGCCGGAGGAGCAATCTGTTTTGGCCGTTCTTGTACCTGTTTTTCAGAGAATTGACACATTATCCCGTCCGCCTCCTCTGGCGGGCGGGGTTCTCAGCCTGATCAACGGAACCTTTTTCTTTGATACGATTCTGGCCGATCCCGAACCCAAGCGAATCGAAATCTTTCTGTCGGATCGTTCCACAGGTGAGGACGTGTCGCTTTTCCGGCATGAGGGGCAGGACGCTGGATTGAAGGAAAGTATGGCCGACAGGCTTCTCTTGTCTCTGGTAGAGCCTGAGAAGCGTTTTTCCATGACTGAAACCATTCCCTTTGGAAACGTGTCGTTGAAGGTGGCTGTGTCGCCGTCCTATATGCAGGTACGAAACGCGATTGGCTGGACGCCTTGGATGCTTTTTCTCCTTGGTTTGACGATTACGGCGGTGGTCGCTTTCTGGTTTTATCAGCAAATCAGCCGGAATATTGAAATCCGTAAGATCGTGGCCGAGCAGACTCGCGCGCTTACACTGAGCGAGCGATATTTGCGGGCGGTTCTCAGCAATACGGCGGACGGTATTTTGACGACTGACGACAAAGGGATGATTGAAACATTTAACGATGCGTGCGAACGATTGTTTGGGTATCGCGCGGAAGAGATCGTCGGCGAAAACATCAGCATGCTGATGCCGTCATCTCATGGCAGAAAACATGACGGATATATTGAAGGGTATATGAAGACGGGGGTCTCCAAAATTATCGGGGTCGGCAGAGAAGTCGAGGGCCTTAGAAAAGACGGGAGCACTTTTCCGCTTTATATCAGCGTGGGGGAATTTCATATCGGCACGCGTCATACCTTCGTCGGGATTATTCATGACATTACCGAGGATCGTAACGCGCAGCGAACCCGGAATTTGCTGGCTTCGATCGTCGAATCCTCCGACGATGCGATTATTAGCACCGATCTGGAAGGGACGATCTCGTCCTGGAATTTGGGGGCGAAGCTGCTATTCGGCCATCGGACCTCAGAGGCCTTGGGAAAGAACGTCCGGATGATCATCCCCTCCAATTTGACCGAAGAGGAAGCCGAAATCATGGCCAGCTTGTCTGCCGGGAAACGGATTAAGCATTATGAAACCGTGCGTATCGACAAGGACGGGAACCTGCTGGACGTGTCGATGACGGTTTCTCCTTTGCGCGACGGAGAGGACAAGATCGTGGGAGCGTCCATGGTTGTACGGAACATCACAGAGCGCAAGCGGGCAGAGGCGGAGCTGATGAAGTATACGATGCAGCTCAAACAAAGCAACCAGGAGCTGGACGATTTCGTCTATATTATTTCTCATGATCTGAAAGAACCGGTTCGTGGTTTGTACAGTTATTCCCAGTTTATGGCCGAGGATTATGCAGACAGGCTGGAAATCGAGGGGGTAGACAAATTGGAAACTCTGAAGAAGCTTTCCTTGCGGATGGAGGAATTGATCGAATCCCTGCTGTACTATTCCCGGCTGGGGCGAAGCGAATTGGCCTTTGGTCGGACGGATATGAACGAGGTCCTGGCGAAGACTCTGGATTTGATGGAGCCGGAGATGAAAGCCGGGAATGTTACGATACAGGTTCAGGGACCCCTCCCGCACGTCGTTTGCGACAGCGTCCGGGTGGGAGAGATTTTTCGGAACTTGATTGTCAACGCGATCAAGTATAATGATAGCGAGGAAAAGAATGTCGAAATCGGCTGCACGACCGATCACGAAAAATACCCCGGGCGCGAGGTTTTTTACGTTGCAGATAACGGGATCGGGATTGAGGAAAAATATCGAGAGACGATTTTCAAGATGTTCAAACGTCTTCATGCCCGGGGCGCCTATGGCGGGGGAACCGGTTCGGGTCTGACCATTGTGCAAAAGATCGTCGACCGCCACGGCGGAATCATATGGGTCGAGTCGCGGAAGGGAGAGGGCTCCACCTTCTATTTCATGTTGGAAAAGCCATGACTGAAACAAAACAGACCGAGTCTTATATCCTGATCGTCGAGGATAGCGCGGTCGATTACGAAATTACGACGCGAGCCTTGCGCAAGGCGGGGATCGGGCAAGATTT
>JAGRJZ010000154.1:2359-3785 GCA_020442505.1 Alphaproteobacteria bacterium
TGCCCGGGACGGACGGGCGAGAGGTTCTGCGTCAGATCAAAACCCATGACGATACCCGCAAAATCCCGGTTGTGGTTTTAACGACCTCGATCCACGACAAGGACGTGGAAGTTTGTTACCAGACGGGAGCGAATAGCTATGTCAAAAAACCGACTCGCCCGGACGATTATGTCGAAATCGCGGAATCCCTGAAATCTTTCTGGTTCGACCGTGCGACCCTGCCGGAGGAACGGCAGGGGATCGTCTGATGTTCTTCAGGACATCAGAGTTCGAGGGGGGATACGAATATGAGATTTTGGAAGGCCTCGTTTGAGGTCGGATTATTTCCCTCGATAGCAGGTGGAGCCTTGTCGCCTTGATTATTACAAAGTGCCGGGATTTTAATATTCATAATATTCATTAACCCGGTGGTCGCTCCCCATGAGCCACTCAAATTTCGAGTTACATAGCGGCTAAAGTCGCGCCGAGGCATGGTGCAAACACTTGCCAGAACGGCTTCCTCGTAAGCATCGAAGCAAGGCGTTTCGTTAGAACTAACAGGAGAGAAGAGGCTATGAATCGCTTTTTTGGCTTCTGGATACGAAGAAAAGTCTCCTGCCGCACATTGGTCGAAAAACACATATAAAGGATCGCGCGCCTCTCCCGCCATGGCGGGAGACGCCCACAAAGCGGCTGCAAAGAAAGTCCCGCCGAGGAATGTTATGTGTCTGGTCATCGTCTTTTGCCTTTTCATCGTAACAAGGAGGGATTTTTATACGCTAATATTCGCGATATGTCAATTTTTTTGCCTTGGCGCGCGCAGCAATCGCTACTGATCCTGCGCGAATCGTTTTATCCCGGGCGCAGGATAGGGTATAATAACCGCGCGCGGGGGAGAACGGCAGCCGGGAGGCGGTCTTGTCCCCCCTTCATACTCTCACCGCCGCCGAGTCTCGATGATCCGCTGTCTCGTATTGCTCAGTGCTGTTTTTTTCTTCTGCCTCGCGCCGCTTTCGTCGCAGGCGGCGGAGGCCGTGCCGGTGCGCGCGGGGGCGCATGAGGGCTATTCCCGTCTGGTGTTCGACTGGCCGGACACGGTCCGCTACGAGATATCCGGACCGCAGGACGATCGCCTGACGATCTCCTTTTTCGCCCCCGGCGCTCTGGAGACGGCGGGGCTGGATCTGTCCGGCATGGTGGTGTCCGCTCTTGCGACGGAGGACGGCCCGGACAAGACGGTGGCGGTCTTGACCATTCCGCCCGGCAGCACCTTCCGTCATTTCACGATCGGCAGTCGGGTGATTCTGGACGTTTACGGCTCCGCTCCGGAGCCGGTTCGGGCGGAGACGGAGACTAAGAAAACAAAGACGCCCGTTGCGCCGGAAACCAAAGAAATCTCGTCCGAGACGGTGGAGGCCATCCGCAAGGCTTTGCGCGGGGGCGTGCT
>JAGRJZ010000010.1 GCA_020442505.1 Alphaproteobacteria bacterium
ATCCCGACCGGTCCGCCCTGATAATGTTCGGCGATCACCGTCAGATAGCGTCGATCCATCGCGTCCAACCCCCGCTCGTCGACGTCCAGACGCTTCAGCGCGTCGTCCGCGACCGTGGCCGTGATCGACTCCGCTCCGTCCGCATGGGCGAAGTCCCGCACCCGGCGGGTCAAACGCCCCGCGATCCGGGGGGTCCCGCGGCTGCGCCGGGCGATTTCTCGCGCGCCGTCTTCGGTCAAGTTCATGCTCAGCAAACGCGCCATCCGCCGGACGATCACGCCCAGCTCGGTCGGGTCGTAGAATTCCAGCCGCAGCGGAATCCCGAACCGGTCGCGCAGCGGCCCCGTCAAGAGCCCCGAGCGGGTCGTCGCGCCGACCAGGGTAAAAGGCGGCAGGTCGATCTGAACCGACCGTGCGGCGGGCCCCTCCCCGATGATCAGATCCAGCTTAAAATCCTCCATCGCGGGATAAAGTATCTCCTCCACGGCCGGATTGAGGCGATGAATCTCGTCGATGAACAGAACGTCGTGCGGCTGGAGATTCGTCAAAATCGCGGCCAGATCTCCGGCCTTCGCGATCACGGGGCCGGAGGTCGCGCGGAATCCCACGCCCAGCTCCCGCGCCACGATCTGCGCCAAAGTCGTCTTCCCCAGCCCCGGCGGACCAAAGAATAACACATGGTCCATCGCCTCCCCCCGGGCACGCGCGGCATCGACGAAGACCTGTAAATTCGCGCGAACGGGGGCCTGTCCGGTAAAATCGGCCAGTCTCTGCGGCCGCAAAGCGGGATCCTCGGGTCCGTCCGTCTCCAGACGTTCTCGCGACAAATCCGGATTTTTTTGCACGGAAAGAGTCATAATGACCTATTGTCCGCAGTTTCGCGTCTCAATCAAGCCAATTTTCGATCAAAATGCCGACGTAACAAGCGCGTCATCCCACACTCCCCTCCAGGCTCACGCTCACCAACGCCTGCGCCTCCATGGCGAATTCCATGGGTAAATTCTGCATCACGTCGCGGCAAAACCCGTTCACGATCAGCGCCACGGCGTCTTCTTCTCCGATTCCGCGCTGGCGGCAATAGAAAAGCTGATCCTCTGAAATGCGAGAGGTCGTCGCTTCATGCTCGCATTGCGCATCGGGGCTCCGGCTTTCGATATAGGGAACCGTGTGTGCACCGCACGTCTTGCCGATCAAAAGGCTGTCGCACTGCGTATAGTTCCGCGCGCCGGTTGCCGCCGGCATCATCTTCACAAGACCGCGATAGGTCTGGTTGGAATGCCCGGCGCTGATTCCCTTGGAAATAATCCGGCTTTTCGTGTTCTTGCCGATATGGATCATTTTCGTGCCGGTATCGGCCTGCTGACGATTATTGGTGATTGCGACGGAATAGAATTCTCCCTGGCTGTCATCGCCCTTCAGAATGCAGGACGGATATTTCCAGGTAATCGCACTGCCGGTCTCGACCTGGGTCCAGCTGATCTTCGCACGCGCGCCTTCGCACAGGCCGCGCTTGGTCACGAAATTGTAAATCCCGCCTTTGCCGTCCTCATCGCCCGGATACCAGTTCTGCACCGTCGAGTATTTGATTTCCGCATCTTCATGCGCGACCAGCTCCACCACCGCCGCATGGAGCTGGCGCGTGTCGCGCATCGGCGCGGTGCATCCCTCCAGATAGGACACATAGGCCCCCTTGTCGGCGATGATCAAGGTCCGCTCGAATTGCCCGGTATTCAGCTCGTTAATCCGGAAATAGGTGGAAAGCTCCATCGGACAGCGCACCCCCGGCGGGATGTAGACGAAGGATCCGTCCGTGAACACGGCGCTGTTCAGACAGGCATGCTTGTTATCGCCATAGGGAACCACCGTGCCCAGATACTTCCGGACCAGATCGGGATGCTTTTCCACGGCCTCGCTGATAGAACAAAAGATAACCCCGGCCTCCTCGAGCGTCTTTTTGAACGTCGTCCCGACGGAAACCGAGTCAAAGACCATATCCACGGCCACCCCAGCCAGAATTTCTCGCTCCCGCACCGGAATCCCTAGTTTTTCATAGGTCTCCAGCAGCTTCGGGTCGACCTCGTCGAGCGATTGCGGCCGGTTTTCCAAAGATTTCGGCGCGGCGTAGTAATAATAGTCCTGATAATCAATATCCGGGAAATCCACATTGGCCCAGCGCGGCTCCGGCATTGTCCGCCAACGGGCATAGGCCTTGAGCCGCCAGTCCAAAAGCCATTGCGGTTCGTCCTTTTTCGCGCTGATAAAACGGATGATATCTTCGGACAGGCCCTTGGGCGCCTTGTCGGATTCGACATCGGTGACGAACCCCGCCTCGTACGCGCTGCGTTTCTTCAAAAGCGCGATGGTCTCTTCGTTTGCGGCCATGGAAAAACCCTGTCTTCCTTCGTTTCCGTTCCTAGTATAGGCGCACTGTACAAAGCGGATCAGGGAAAAACAAGGGAAATGGGGCGGCCGATGGGGATCGAACCCACGACAACTCGGACCACAACCGAGGGCTCTACCACTGAGCTACGGCCGCCAGAAAACAGGATTGTCTTAGTACATCCGATCAGCGCGGCAGGTCAAGTCTTTTTCGGCATACCCGCAGACAGCTAAGGGGGAGAAGGCGCAACAGCAACAGAAGGCGCTTGGGATGGGACCGGAGGCTCGGCTATCGCCAGCATCTCTCCCTCCCCGTCAGCACGATAAAGCGGCGCGGACATCTCTTTCCACTGCGCCGCCGTAGGCGGCTGGTCCGCGTCAAAAGCCGTAAGCCCCATCTTTACGAGTCCACTCATTGCAACAACAACAAGCCCAATTTTGCCGACATTCACAGCATATGCGACCATTTTTTTGTGGGCGCCCCTCAGCGCATCCGTCATCTCCGCGTAGTGAGCAAAATCATTAGCAATTCCTGCCATGGGACACCTCCCTTTTCTCGTCACAAATCTGTCATCGTAAGAACATGTTTATCCTACGCCGAATATACTAAAAACCGTTTAAAAAAGCAATTAAATATGAAAAATATCCTCGCCGCGCGACGGAAGAGTTGACAGACCGCGCCCAAGAGGCGTAAACCCGTCCCCGTCATGACTCTTTACACCGATTTGCCGGATCATTTCAACGTCGAAACGGATCGCGTCTTTCGGGACGAAATCCTTCCTTTTATCGAGTATGAGATTCTGGCGCTGGAAAGTTACGAGCGGGACCGTCCGGCCGACGCGACCTATATCTTTCACGAGCACATCCACCGCGCCGCGCGCGAGATGGAGCTGACGGCGCAGCATCTGGGCTGGTCTTCGGTCGTGTGCACGAATTTATATTGGGCGATGCTGCCGCACGACATCGGTAAACGGAAAATCGACGTGACGCTGTGGGATATGGAGGACAAGCCTTCTGACGATATCAAAAACCTGCGCCGATCGCACACGGATCTGGGGCTGGAGATCGTCGAATCGGCGCTGGGGCATCTGACGCATCCGTTCATCGATTTGATGGTGGACGTCATCGCCAACCACCACGAACATATGGACGGAAGCGGTTATCGCGGTCTGTGCGCGGACCAGCTTTCGACCCCCGTGCGGCTTGCCAGCATCATCGAAAGTTTCGACGGGTATCAGGTCTGGCGACCTCATTTCGGCGACCGGGATATTTCCACCGAAGGAGTCCTCAAACGGATGAGAGAGGAAAAAGCCGCACTTTACGATATGACGTTGTTCGAAAAATTCGCTGCGATGAAACGGGGAGAGATTGAGTGTTCGTGAGTCCCGAAATAAAATTTCCGCGTTAAAAACACTTTTTTTTCGCGCGTGAGCCGTTATAGTCGGCTCACAATCCCACTCACAAAACAAGGACGGAACATCATGGCTGGCAGCGTCAACAAGGTTATTCTTATCGGCAATCTCGGCGCGGAGCCGGACATCCGGATGATGCCATCGGGCGACGAGGTCGCGAATCTCTCCGTCGCGACATCGGAACGCTGGAAGGATAAAAACAGCGGGGAGCCCCGGGAAAAAACCGAATGGCACCGCGTCGTCATCTTTAACAAGGCGCTTGTCGGGGTCGCGAAGAGCTATCTTCACAAGGGCTCCAAAGTTTACCTCGAAGGGCAGCTGGAAACCCGCTCCTGGGAACAGGACGGTCAGAAAAAATACACGACGGAGGTTGTCCTTCGCCCGTTCCGGGGAGAACTGACCATGCTTGACTCCCGCGGCCAGGGCCAGAGCGGCTTTGCTCCCCAGAACAACAATGGCGGTTTTCACGACAGCGCGCCCCAGGCCTCTTACGCAGGTGGTCCGGCCACTGCCGCAAAACCTGCCCCGATCGACGAGCTGGAGGACGAAATACCGTTCTAGCCCCGGTAACGTGTCGACACACCTGTTGAGAAAGGACATACAACCATGATCCGGTTCCTCCTGTTCGCTTTGCTTTTTCTGACGACTTTTCCCTTATACGCGCGGGCGCAAGAATCCGCCCCTGCGCCGCAGGAGAACGTCTCTGTGGATCCGGGTCCGGCAGCAGATCTCGACCGCCGCCGGGCGCTTGCCCTGGAAATGCACGCGATCCGGCCCGCCGCGGACCAGGTCATGGCCGCTATCGCGGCGATGGCGGTGAACGTCCCCGAAGACAAACAGGCCGCCTTTGTCGAACAGTTACGCGGCGCGCTGGATTTCGACGCCCTGACGGCTTTGTCCGTCGACGCGATGGTCGAAACCTTTACGACGCCGGAGCTCGAAAAAATGGTGGCCTATTTCGGCTCGCCAGAGGCCGCGAGCATCTCTGAGAAGCTCCCCGTTTATCAGGCGATCGTTGAACCCGAAATATCAAAAATGATCGACGAGGCCCTGATGATCAGCCGTACGGGCGCTGCGGCCACTGGGCTCGAATGAAGCTCCGTAGACGAAAGCATTGGCATTCTCATCCCCTTAAAAAACCGGATGCATCTTGGCGCAGCCCCCCCTCGCGATCACGCGACCAAATAGGTAAATTTTTATCTAACTTTTAAGGGGAATTAATTAATTTGTATGTAAAATATAAATATGAACGAAAGTTCCTCCTCACACACACAACCTATTCAACCGCCGCGCCCTGGCGGTTTCTTTTTTATGATCCCCGCAGAAGAACGAAATCAAGGAAATCTTACACGAAATATTTGCCTTCCTCCGTGACATCTGTTATCTCACTTCACTGACGCGCCCGTAGCTCAGTGGATAGAGCGCTGCCCTCCGGAGGCAGAG
>JAGRJZ010000155.1 GCA_020442505.1 Alphaproteobacteria bacterium
GTCTGGATCCCGGCCAGACCGGCGCGTGGAGCTGGTCCCCGGAGCACCCCGATTTCAAGTGCGTTAACGAGCCCCCCGTCAAGCGGACAAGTCAACAGGCTATGCCGCAAAAGGGACAGAAAAACCCCGGGTCGGAATTCCGTCTCGCACGCCTGCGCGATCAGGCGAAAGAAAACCCCTGCCGATGTTCCGGACAAAGGCTGCCCGGCCGAGTCGTCCAGATAAATCCCCCAGCGCCGGCATGATGCCGCAACCCGCCGGGCCAGGGCCCGGTCCGACGTGACAAGCGTCGTGGTTCGCCCCGGCTCTTCCAGGGTTTCCCGCATCAACAGGGCGATCAACAAGGCTTCTTCCTGCGGCGTGTCGCAATCAAACCGCATGACCCCCTCGAGCGTGCGGCGCAATCGGTCTTTTTGTTCCGGGGAAAGCGGCGTTTCCTGCCACCGCCCGACGGTAGCGGCCGGACGCATCAATTCGCGGGCAAGCCAGCGACGCGTGTCGGCGTACGATTCAGCGCCCGCCCCTTTGGGGAGGTCTCCGTACGGCCAGACACGGACATCCGTTCGGGCTTGTTCCAAATGCGATAGAAGCTGTTTCAGGGTTGCCTGCGGATGGGCGTCGTTCATGGCGCTCCAGCTGGCCGAATCTATTTCTTGATCAAGCCCCGGCAGCACAACAAGACCTTGCGGTAGATCGGCCACAACCTTCAACAACGCGGCCGTGGTCGGGATCGAGCCGGTCGAGCCGGCAGCGATGACAGGGGTTTCGGGCGGTTTTTCGCGCCAGTGGGCCGTCAACGCGGCGATCAGACGGTTCCGGCGGTCGGCCGCGTCGATCATCCCGTGTTCTGCGAGGATGGCGGGCCAGCTTTCCCCCAAAATAGTTAAAAACGTCAGCGTGATTCCCCAATGTGCGGCCAGCGCCTCCGGGACGATCCCGGCCAGCGCGTCCATCGATAGCCCCTCGGTATAAATTTGGTCCATCAGACGGCCCAGCGCGTCCGCCAGAGCCAGGTCCTGCGCCGGGGCGCGGCTCATCCCTGGTAGCTTCGCAATAAGGCGTGCCAGGATCATTTGTCGCTGTAGGGACGACATCGCGGGGGGCAGGCGTAGATCCGCATCGGCAAAAGATAATTCGTCTTCCTCGACATCGCCGATCGGCTGCATGCGGGGCAAAAGCAAAGGGTGTCCATCGCTGTGGCGTAAAAACCCCTCTCGCAGGGTCCGACAGGCTCGCCGGGTCGGGAGTAACACGCGGCAAGCCGACAGCGCTTCGGGCCGGTCCGCGTACAGGTCCATAATGCCGGCGGCTAGCGCCTCCGCGAAGGGAACGCCCGCCGGAATCGTAAAAACAGACGCGCCGGATGTGAACACCATAAGGGGTTTTTAACACCGGGGCCGCGTGTCGAAAACAAAAATATCTCTCTTGCCTTTGCTTGCGACTCTCGTTACCGATGGGAGCCTGTTTTTCTGAACAAGACAAAATCAGGAGCGTTCAAAATGACTACCTCATCTTCATCCTCTTCCCGACCAAGAGTCCTTATCTCCGATAAAATGGATCCTCTGGCCGCCGCCGTCTTTGAAAAAGCCGGCTGCGCGGTGGATGTGAAACCGGGCATGAGCCCGGCGGAGCTCGCCGCTTGTATCGGCGCCTATGACGGGCTGGCGATCCGCTCCGCCACCAAGGTGACGAAAGACATATTAACCGCGGCCAAAAATCTGAAAGTGATCGGCCGGGCCGGTATCGGAGTAGACAATGTTGACGTGCCTGCCGCGACGGAGGCCGGGATCGTCGTCATGAACACGCCCTTCGGCAACGCCGTCACGACGGCCGAGCATGCCATTGCGCTGATGGTCTCTCTGGCGCGGGACATTCCGCAGGCCAGTGCGTCCACCCATGCCGGGAAATGGGAAAAATCGAAATTCATGGGAACGGAGCTCTACAACAAAACGCTGGGCGTGATCGGGTGCGGAAATATCGGCGCGATCGTCGCGGACAGGGCTTTGGGGCTAAAGATGAAGGTGGTGGCCTTCGACCCCTTCCTTACCCCCGAGCGGGCGGTTGAGCTGGGCGTCGAAAAGGTAGAGCTGGACGATCTTTACGTGCGGGCCGATATCATCACGCTCCATGTTCCGAAGAACGATAAAACCGCAGGCATGATCAACAAAGACTCGATTGCCAAAATGAAGGACGGCGTCCGAATCATCAATTGCGCCCGGGGTGGGATCGTCGTGGAGCTTGATCTGAAGGATGCGCTGGATCGCGGCAAGGTCGCCGGCGCCGCGCTTGACGTATTCGAAAAGGAGCCGGCGACCGAAAACATCCTGTTCGGCCACGAACGTGTCATCTGCACTCCGCATCTGGGGGCCTCTACGACCGAGGCGCAGGTAAACGTGGCCCTTCAGGTCGCCGAGCAGATGAGCGCTTATCTCGTTCACGGGGCTGTGACGAACGCGCTGAATATGCCCTCGATCTCCGCCGAAGAAGCTCCGAGGCTGAAACCCTATATGATGCTCGCGCAACAGCTCGGGGCGCTGGCGGGCCAGATGGTCGAAGATCCCATCACCGCAGTAAACGTGGCATATGAAGGCTCCGTGTCAGAGGTCAAAACGGCCGCGCTCAGCGCTCTGATTATGGCCGACCTTCTCAAACCGCAAAGGGATACGGTCAATGTCGTCAACGCGATGCAGGCGGCGCAAGACCGTGGCATTTCCTTTTCAGAGACCAAAGCCGGATCGTCCCGGGATTTTCGGAGCCTGATAACCGTGACGGTGACGACGAAGGCGGGAACGCATACCGTCGGGGGAACGCTTTTCACCGGGAAAGAACCGCGAATCGTTAATATCGAGGGCGTGCCGATCGAGGCCGCCCTGACCCCCCATATGCTTCTGACGCGCAATAACGACCGACCCGGCTATATCGGGGCGCTGGGGACGTTGCTGGGGCTGGCGGGTTTCAACATCGCCGATTTCCGTCTCGGGCGGATCGCGGGTGCCAACGAAGCCGTGGCGTTGGTTTCTCTGGATGCCGCCTTGTCCGATGACGTTTTCAGGCAGGTCAAACAACTCCCCCAGAACAAAAAAGCCCTGAGACTCCGTTTTTAACTACGCAACCCCGGCCTGCAGGCAATCCTGCACCCGGATCAGACCTGTCACGTGTTCGCCCTCCGGGGTTTTCCGCGTCACGACCAGACAGGTAATCGGGCTTTGAAAATGGGTCAGCATGATATCCAGGGCTTCGGCCGCCAGGGCGTTTTCGGCGATTGTCTTGGGAGAAGCGGTCATGACCGCGGTGACCCGTTTCGCCAGCAAATCCGGGCCCATATGGCGTTTGAGATCGCCGTCCGTGATGATCCCGCGTAGCAAACCGTTTTCGCCCGTAACGACGACGGCACCGAGATTCTTGCCGGTCAAGGCTAGCAACGCCGCGTCCATCGTCTCGGTCTCGGCAATCTGCGGGAGATCCGGGCCCTTATGCATCAGCTCGGCCACCTTCAGCAGTTTCTGACCCAGCTTTCCGCCCGGGTGAAAGACCTTGTATTGTTCGGGCGTCAGCCCCATTCGCGCGAGCAGCGTCACCGCCAGCGCGTCGCCCAAGGCCAGCGTCATTGTCGTCGATGTCGTCGGGGCCAACCCGTTGGGGCAGGCTTCTCCCACCGGGGGAAGCAGAAGCACGATATCCGCATGGCTGCCCAAGCTGGAATCCGCTTTGCTCGTAATCGCGATTAAGGGGATACGAAATCGCCGCGTATAGTGAATCATGTCCGATAATTCAGGCGCCTCGCCGGAATTCGAGATCGCGATCACCACGTCGTCTTCGGTCACCATGCCGAGATCGCCGTGGCTGGCTTCCCCCGGGTGGACGAAATAAGACGGCGTCCCCGTCGAGGCAAAGGTCGCTGCCATTTTACGGCCGATATGCCCGCTTTTCCCCATCCCGGTGACGATCAACCGCCCGCGATGCCCAACCTTCATCGTCTCGATCGCCTCGATCGCGGCGGCGAAATCCCCGTTCAGCGATTCGGCCAGCGCGGCCAACCCTGCCGCCTCTTTTTCAAGAACCGAAACGGCGTGGGAGACGCTATCCTGCTGCGAATTGTTTCGTGAAGATGTCACGGGCATACGGTTATCCTTTCGTCCAAAGTCAAAGAAAGAAAGCCCCCGGCGGGGGCTTTCTTCGTCATAAAGGGAATATTATTCCTTTTCGGTCGGCTTTTCGTCCGTGTCGCAGGAACCCCCGCCGCAACAGCCGTCTTTCTTGCCGCCGGCCCCGCAGGTATTTTTCCCAAGCAGCGTATAAGCTGGACAAACGCCCAAGAGCGTCGTAACCATCAACACGACCATCACGAGCCATAGAACGATGTTCAAAGGCCCCAAATTGATGAAGAAGTTCACAAACGCAATGACGACTGCGACCGTCAGGCGCATTTGCTTATCCTTTTCTCCCATATTTTTTTCCATGAATTTTTTCCTTATCTATGTCTATACAAAAAATGTTCAACCGATCGCGCTTTCCAATCTGTCGAGCGCGTCGTTCAGTTTAGCCTCAGATACGGCAAAGCACAAGCGCAGGGAACCACGACCGATTTTCCCGAAGGAACATCCCGGTGCCAGACACAATCCGACCTCGTCGATCAGACGCCGCGCAAGCGCCAGGCAATCGGGCTCTCCGTCGACCTGAAAAAGCGTGTAGAAAGTCGCGGGCGGTATGGCGCTGCGAATGCGGTCCATCTGATCAAACCGCTTTTTTAAAACGCTCCGATTGTTGTCCCATAACGTGATTTGTTCCTTTAGAAACGCTTCCCCGTGGCGCAAGGCCTCGATCGCCCCGTACTGGGTAAAGGAGGGCGGGCACATATTGTCGTAAAGCGCAATGTCGTAAATCGCGCTTTCCGCTTCGGCCGGTCCGACGATCCATCCCAGCCGCCATCCGGTCATGGCCCAGGCTTTGGAAAAGCTGTTGATCGTAAACAGCCGGTCCTCCGGCGCGGCAACGTCCAGAAAGCTGGGGGCGCGGCTCCCGTCATAGACCAGACGGCCGTAGACCTCGTCCGAGACAATCCACAGATCGTTCGCCCGCGCGAAGTCCAGAACCTGTTTCATTTCCTCGCGGGCCATCGTCCAGCCGGTCGGGTTGGACGGTGTCGTGATCAAGAGAATCTTCGTCTTGGACGTGCAGGCGTCAAACAGCTTTTGTAAATCCAGGGACCAGATACCGTCCTGGTCACAGGACAAAGCCACCTCCTTGATGCTGGCCTGCTGAAGCTCGGTCGCGCCCAGCAGATTCTTCCAGATCGGCGTGACGGCGACGACTTCGTCGCCCGGGTCCAACAGCGCGGTTAACACCAGATGGATCGCAGTCGTACCCGAGGCTGTGACAAAAATCCGGTCGGTCGGCAGGGAAAAACCGTATTCCCGGACGTAATAATTGGCAATTTCCTGCCGCAGTTCCGGAATGCCCAGAACCGGGGTGTAGAAAGTTTTTCCCTCCTGCAAAGCCTTCAACGCGCCCTGGATGATAAAATCCGGGGTCGGCGCTTCGCCCTCCCCCTGGGCCATGGACAAAATACCCGGGCGCGCATGACCGTAGCGGACGATCTGGGCTGACGGGTTTTTTGTAAGATTTTCAATCGTATAGCGTAGTTTCAGATAAGACGGCTGATCACCGCTCATGGCACCCTCGTATAATTGCAATGCACGCATTTTTTATAAGTCCTCTATGATGCACGAATCCCGATTCGGGAAAAGTGTTTTCTAAACTGTCTGGGAAGAAATCCGGTTCGCGCCCTGGCGCTATGTGATGCATGACACAGCCCTAGCGGGCTGCCGCGAACGCAGCCTCAACCCTCGCCCCTGCGAGGTGCTGGAGGGTAGGGCTGATAACCATTTGACGAAGGTCTTGCATCATAATTTTATAAAAACCATATTTTTTAGAATAATACAAATATTTTTTCTTATTTTTTAGATTTTTATATCAATTTTTCTGAAAGATGGTTCTAGCTTCTGCCGGGATGGCGCTTAAAAATAACAGAAACCAAGGTAAAGAATGCGTGGGGCCCAGGGCGTGTTCGGCTTCGTCAGGTTAGGTTTTCCCTGCATGGATGTTTGTCCTTTCAGAGCGCGTTGCGCGATGACATTGTGATACGAATACAGGTAGTTATTCACCTCGCTGCCACTGTCATATGGCTTAATTGACGGCGCGCCCTAAATTACAGTTGGTTATTTCTTTTATTCCGGTTTAATGTCTGATTAAAAATTTTCATAAAAAATTAATTTATTTTCGATAAAATTTCGCTGTATCTGTCGTAAGCGGGATTTTATATGGACGTCGTCCGGGAAAAACATAAAGCGATGCGAAATCTGCGACCCGCCCTCTCTCACAACGGAGGGCGATAGGTCATGGCGGGAAAAGAATTATCAAGCGAACAGAGAGCGGCCTTCGGTGCCGCGAGTCCGCAACACCCGCTAATGGGCCAGCAGCATTTGACCGTTGGGTCTCAGACCGTTGATGTGGCAATCGGCAACGGATTCGATCCAACAA
>JAGRJZ010000156.1 GCA_020442505.1 Alphaproteobacteria bacterium
CTGTATCGCCACGCCGGATATGATGCCGCTGGTGGGTCGTCTCGGGAAAATCCTGGGGCCCAAGGGGTTGATGCCGAACCCGAAACTGGGGACGGTCACGCCGGACGTAAGAAAGGCCGTCGAGTCCGCCAAGGGCGGCGCGATCGAATACCGCGCGGAAAAAGCCGGTATCGTGCACGCGGGGGTCGGGAAAGCCAATTTCGACGACAAGAAGCTGGCGGAAAACATCCGGGCCTTTATCGCCGAAATCCAGCGCGTTCGTCCGTCCGGCGCGAAGGGAACCTACATCAAGAAGATCTCTCTGTCCTCCACGATGGGGCCGGGGATCAAACTTGATCTGGCCAATGCGACCGGGGCCGATACGGCGAAGGCGGCGTAACGTCTCTCATTTGCTATCGGGAAGAAATCCAAATCGCCCCCTGCGCCAAAACAGGGGGCGGTTTTTTTGCTTTCGCGCCTTCGTAAAGAAACATGCTTATCCGACCGCGTGGCGGAACACGCCGTGCTCCCGCCACATGGCGGTCAGCGCGTCACATAAAAGATCGACCTGCGCCAGGCTGTGCGCGCCCGTAGCCGTCAGACGGAGCCGCTCCGTTCCCCGCGGCACGGTCGGGTAGTTGATCGGCTGAACATAGATATCGTATTCGTTCATCAGCAAATCGCTCACCTGCTTGCAACAACTCGGCTCCCCCACGATCAGCGGGACGATGTGGCTATCCCCCCGCATCCAGGGCATCCCGGCATCATCCAGACGCGCCTTCAGATGCGCGACGTTGCGGCGCTGTTGCGCCCGCTCCTTGTCCGAAACCATCAGATATTCGACGCTGGACCGGGCGCCGGCCGCGGCCGCAGGCGGCATGCTGGTCGTAAAGATAAAGCCCGGGGCGTAGGATCGTACAGCGTCCACGGTTTCTTTTTTCCCGGCGATATAGCCGCCTACGACCCCGTAAGCCTTGCCGAACGTGCCCTCGATCACGTCGATCCGGTCCATCACGCCAAGCCGTTCGGCGATTCCCGCCCCGCGCGGCCCGTACATGCCCACGGCGTGCACCTCGTCCACATAGGTCATCGCTCCGTATTGCTCGGCCAGATCGCAGATCCGATCCAGCGGCGCGATATCCCCCTCCATGGAATAAACCGACTCGGTGGCGATAATCTTGGGTTTGTTCGCCGGCGCCTTTTTCAAGAGGTCCTCCAGATGATCCATATCCAGATGGCGGTATATCTGCTTCTCCTGACGGCTGGAGCGAATACCGTGGATCATCGAGGCATGATTGAGCTCGTCCGAGAAAACCACGCAATCCCGCAGCAATTTCCCAAGCGTCCCCAGCGCCCCTTCGTTGGACACGTAGCCCGAAGAAAATACCAGCGCCGCTTCCTTCCCGTGCAGACGCGCCATCGTTTCCTCAAGCTGCACGTGATAAATCGTCGTGCCCGATATATTCCGGGTGCCGCCGGCGCCCGCGCCGGAACGGTCTATGGCCGCCTTCATCGCGTCCATGACGACCGGATTCTGCCCCATTCCCAGGTAATTATTCGAGCACCAGACCGTCACCGCGCGACACGTCCCGTCCGGGGCGTGATACAGCGCCTCCGGGAAACGGCCGGCCAGCGGCTCCATAGTCGCGAATATGCGATAACGCCCCTCTTTTTTTAGATCCTGAATCTTGTCGGCAAAAAAAGCGTTGTAGTCCATTTCCGTCTCCCTTCCTTTTCAGGTCACAAAAGAAGCATTTCGCCCTGGGTGTAATCGTGTCATAATAACCTTCGGTGGTGTATCATAAAATTTTGTTTTTACCCGGAAAAAGGACTTTTTCTTTATGCTGATCGTTTTCGGATCCATTAATCAGGACATGTATTTCCCGGCCACGCATCTGCCGCAGCCCGGGGAGACCGTCTTATGCCCGCATTACGAAACCGCCGGCGGCGGTAAAGGCGCCAATCAGGCTCTGGCCGCCGCGCGTTGGGGGGCGAAGGTCGCGCTCGTCAGCCGGGTCGGAGACGACGGCACAGGCATGCGCCTTCTGGCCGAACTCCGGCGAGAGGGAGTCATGACCTCCGGCGTGGCACATTCCGCCGAGCCGACAGGTTGCGCGATCATCGTGAGGGACCCGAACGGAGAGAACCAAATCGTCGTGGCGCAGGGGGCGAACGCCGACGTCACCGCCGAACAAATCCCGGACGACATCCTGGGAAGCGGCAACACCGTCCTCATGCAGATGGAAATTCCGCCCGAACATAACTGGGACGTCATCCGCCGGGCCAAAGCCCGCGGCGCGCGCACGATTTTGAATCTGGCGCCGGCGATCCACGTCCCGCTAGAGATCATGGAACAGCTCGACTATCTGATCGTCAATGAGATCGAAGTGCAACAGATCGCGGAAAAGCTCGGCCTGAAAGTACAGGGGAACGCGCCGCTCATCGCCCGCGCCCTCGCGGCTCATGGAAAACTGACCTGCATCGTCACCCTCGGCCCTCAGGGGGCAATCGCCATGACGCCCGAAAACAAAATGATTCGGGTTTCCGCGATGAAACTCGACAAAGTGGAAGACACGACCGGCGCGGGGGACGCCTATTGCGGGACCCTGGCGGCGGCCCTGCACGCGGGGGTCAGCCTGCCCAAGGCGATGAAACAGGCGTCCATAGCGGGATCTCTGGCCTGCATGAAAAAGGGCGCACAGGCATCCTTTCCGCATCTGGGGGAAATCGAAGACCATCTTGACGCTATCGACGACGCGCATATCGAAGACGTACCGGCGTCGTAACGATCGCCCTATCCTTTCGGCGCAAGATCGTATTTCGCGTAGTACCGCCTGCACGCTTCGTAAAGCGCCATGGCAAGCTTGCGCCCTTCCGCGCCTCCGTCGCCCTTCAGGTTGTTCATAGCGATCACGTCGAGCGTCTTGCGATGGGCGTCGACCAGATGCAGAGCGTCCTCGTTCAGCTCGTCCAGATTTTCAAGAAAATTAAGGATCACACCGGCGATTTCGGTCACCAGGCGATAGCGAAACATGCCGCCATTCGCCTTCAGCTCCATAATCGGGCCGGTCAAGGCGCTCAAGGCCGCCTTCCCGGTCAGCTTCCCGGAACGGACATCCCGGATCGCTTCCTCCAGCATCGCCAGAAAGCGCGCGGCAAAGGGCGCGAACTCGACATCGTGCTCGTCAAGAAACGTCTGCGCCTTGTTCAGAATCTTGGGGTCGATTCCACCGCTTCCGACTTTTTCCCTCAGGAAATTCGGCGGCGTGTAATAACGCGCTTTGCCTCCGGGTGTCTTCTTGTTTCCTGGCATCGTCCATCAACCTTTATTGCGTTTCCTGGCTGATTTCCTTGCGGAGGACCTCCAGCATCAACTCCGTCCGTTCGCGCTCGACCATATCCACCTCCAGCGGCTGATCGTCCTCCGAAACCGTATCGTCTTCACCCCGGCGAAACGGGCCGTCGTAATCCTTGGGGTTTTTGCGCCGCCGATCCGGGCCGAAAAAATCGGTCGCCTCAACAAACTGACGCGGCTTTTCGATCAGACGCTCAATCCGGGCGTACAGATCCTTGACGTTAAAGGGTTTTGCCAAAAACTCGGTAATCCCGGCATCGCGCGCCCGCTCGACCCTGATTCGGTGGGAATAGCCGGTCATAAAAATAATCGGGACGAATTTATTGGGCGACAGCGAGTCCTTCCTGACCCTCTCGACCAGGGCGATCCCGTCATTCGGCTCCATCATCCAGTCGGTCAGGATAATATCCGGCCTGTGCTTGCAAAATTGTTTAAACGCCTCCTGCCCGTCATAAGCCGTATAGATATGCCGAAACCCGAAAATACGCAAAAGCGACGACAGAAGCGACACCATCGGCTTCATGTCGTCGACGATCAATACAGAGGCATTTTCAAACTGATAGGGCATCCGAACCGCGTATGTGGAGGTCTGTCGAAAAGGACTATAACAGATTCGCATGAAAGCGCGTGGAAAACAACCGGAAAACCGGCGAAACCTCAGGCCATCTGATCAATCCCCCAGGCCATTTCGATATCCTTTTCCGTTAATCCGCCTGCCTCATGCGTCGAAAGCGTGATATGAACGCGGTTGTATATGTTCGACCATTCCGGATGATGATCCATCTTTTTGGCCAGACGGGCGACCCGGCCCATGAAGTCCCAGGCCTGATCGAAATCGTCGAACATGAAGTTTTTCTGTAAAAAAGCGGTCTCCTCCCCGACGATCCATCCGGGCAATTTCGGCAAAGCCAGATCGAGCGCGGCAGGGGTAAGTTTTTCGGCCATTGTCCTGTCTCCCTTTTCGGCGTAGATTGGGTGAGAATCACCTTACGCGTCATAGTCGGATAAATGTCATGGAACGGCAAGAGATCATTATGAGTTTCACCGTACCGCCCTCCGCCGAGGATCTGGCGGCGATCGCGCGGGAGGCTCTGGAAGCCCTGCCCGAGGAACTTTCCTCCTTTTGCGAGGATCTAACGCTGGCGGTGGAGGAGCTTGCCGACGAGGCGCTGGAGGACGAACTGGACCTGGACACCCCCTTCGACCTGCCCGCGCTCTACCGGAAAGGCAGCCAGATCGCCCCCGGGGTCCAGAGCAAAGTCGCCAACGACGACGACGTCCTGATCCTGTTCCGGCGGGCGCTTTTGGATCTGTGGTGCGAGAGCGGCGAGGACATCAACATCCTGATCCGGCAGGTGATGATCGAGGAGCTGGCCGGGAATTTCGATTTCTCCGACGCCGAAATTACCGAAATGACCCGCCGTCATTTCCAGGGCCTGTTTTAATTGTCCCTTGTCAGGATCTCTTTTCCATCCTCGCCGCGAACGCTTCGTAGAGCGCGGGGCGATCGCAGACGATCCGGATTTCGGCCAGCTCCCCGCGCAGGCGTTCCTTGATTCCCTGAAGGGCCAGCCGCGCGCCCCGGGCGGGGGAGAAACCGCCCTGCCCCATCCCGATCGGCGGGAAGGCGATCCGTTTCAGTCCCATTTTCTGCGCCGTCTCCACTCCGCCGCGAAAACAGCGCAGCAGATCGCGATCGGCCCGCTCGAAATCCGCACGCCAGACCGGAATCGTCACGAACAAAATATGTGCCACCGGCAGGCCAAAGCCGGGCGTCGCGTAGACGTCCCCCGCCCGCGGCCGGAAGAAATTCTCCAAGACGAACGCGTCCAGATCATGCCCTGCGGCCGCTAGAAGGCTTTCGTTCAGCGACCCCTCAAAGGACAAATCCAGCGGAATCGCGGTCACGATCGCGTCGATTCCGGTTTGCTGCGTGATATCGCCCCGCGCCAGCGTAATGCAGCCTGAAAAACGGGCGTTGGAACCGTGCCCGGAAGGTGGTATGGATAGGCTCATGCGTCTCAGTATATCGCAAACGACGGAGGAAACGAAGACGGGAAAACGCCCCCGTCCCGCAGGAGGACTCGTCGTCTTCGTTCTGGCGTTGATTTGTCTGATCCTTCCGCTTTCTGCGCGGGCGGACACGCTGTACGGCCTGGCGATGCACGGCGCGCC
>JAGRJZ010000157.1 GCA_020442505.1 Alphaproteobacteria bacterium
CAGCGGCGCGGCATAGGTCATGTCGCGCTGGATACATTCTTCGACGTCGTATTTCGGCTCTTCCAGCTCATAGGACACGTAGTCGATCTCGGCCCGATCCGAAAAATCCTTGATCGGGAAGACTTCCGTCAAGACCTTGTGCAACCCCTGCATCTTGCGCTCACCGGCAGGAACGTCCGGCTGGAGGAAATAATGCTGCGATTCCCGCTGCACGCCGATCAGGTTCGGCATTTCCGCGACCTCCAAACCCTTCCCAAAAAATCGGCGGACCCGCTTGCGCCCGGTGAAGCTGTCTACGTCGTTTGCCGCGTTAAAGCTGCGATTTTTTTGTGCTGCGGTTTTTGATTTTGCTGCGGTCATATGTCGATCCCTTTGCCCGTCTATTTATGTAACGTTATATATAAGGCCACCTTAGCGTCTGGAACGGTCCCAAAGACGCATCATCGGCAAACATGCGCGAAGACCGCCCGCACTCTTTCCCCTCTCATCGACCGAGGGAAAAGACTGAGGCGGCGATATTATACGGTCTACCCGCTTATGTGGATCCCGATTTTCACACGCATTGCCGGATGTTTTGCCCGGTGGTTATGGCCCACCGAATCGCCAGAGTCAAGAAGTTTTTCGGCCGAATGCCGAAGCGCTGAGACGCCCCATCGAAACAGATCGAAAAAGCGAATCAGCGCCGTAGCAATTCAGCGAAACAAAGCCCTATTTCAGCTCGACAGAGGCCCCGGCCGCTTCCAGCTTGGACTTAATTTCCTCGGCTTCTTCTTTCTTGGCGCCTTCTTTGATGTTGCCGCCTGCCTCGACCAGATCTTTGGCCTCTTTCAAGCCCAGACCGGTAATCGCACGCACTTCCTTGATCACGGCGATTTTATTGCCGCCGGCGCTCGTCAGAACAACATTGAAGCTGTCTTTTTCTTCAGCAGCTTCGGCAACAGCACCAGGCGCCGCAGCAACCGCGACCGGCGCAGCCGCAGACACGCCCCATTTTTCCTCTAGAATCTTCGCCAGTTCCGCCGCTTCCATCACGGACAGAGCGGACAAATCCTCAGCAATTTTATTCAGATCAGCAGCCATTTTCTTTCTCCTTTTCAGTTTTTAGTATTCAGATAGTCAGTTGTTAATACGAAGACGTCCGATCCAGCGATTACCGGAAACCGCACACCGTTAACGTGTTATTCTTTCGCGCCATACGCACCGCAAACGCGGGCAAGCTGGGCGGCCGGGGCCTGCAAAACACCCGCAACCTTGGTCGCCGGGGCCTGAATAAGGCCGATAAGGGTCCCGCGCAGCTCGTCCAGGCTCGGCATCTTAGCCAGCGCCTCGACACCTTTCGCATCCAGAACCGTCGCCCCCATCGCGCCGCCGACGATCACCAGCCTTTCGTTTTCCTTCGCAAATTTCTGGGCAACCTTGGCCGGCGCCACGACATCGTCGGAAAACATCATCACGGTCGGCCCTTTGAAGAGGCTTGCAACACCCTCGAACTCCGTACCTTCCAAAGCACGGCGGACCAAGGTGTTTTTCGGAACCTTGACCATGACCCCCTCACCGTTCCGGCGCAGGGCGGTCATCTGGGCGACCGTCGATCCGGCATATTGTGCGACGATTACCGTGGCGGCACCTCCGAGCGCCTCATGAAGCTCGGCTACGCTGCTTTCCTTCTGAGCGCGGGTCATAGGCATGGTCTGTAATCTCCCTTGCAAAAAACGTAACAACAAAAAAGGACGCAAAGCGCGTCCCGTCAATCCCAGAAACCTATGAATAAAAGGAACGCGCGTTATAACCGCCGCGACAACATTTTTCCTTTTACCCATCTATGCAGGTCTTACGGCACGGAGCCCCCCGCAGTCTCGGACAGGAACGAGGGGTCTTTTAACGAACCCACAAGCCCACGTCAAGAAAAAAACACCTGTGTCAGAACATAATTGAAAATCAGGATCAAAATCGAGGAGGACACGACCGCATTCGTCGTCGCCGCGCCAACCCCCTGGGCCCCGCGACCGGAGTGAAACCCGTGATAGCACCCCATCAGCGAGACGATGAGGCCGAACACACCGGCCTTGATCAGACCCGAGATTACGTCCATCCGCTCCAGAACGTCCCAGGTCTGGGTCAAATAGGACCCCGGCGAAAAACCAAGATTATAGATACTGACGACATAGCCGCCGAACACGCCGATAATATCCCCTAGCAACACCAGCGCCGGCAGAGTCAAAACCCCGGCAACCACGCGCGGTGCAATCAGATACTTAAACGGATTGACCGACAGGGTCGTCAGCGCGTCGATTTGTTCGGTCACCCGCATGGTTCCGATCTCCGCCGCGATGGCGGCGCCGATCCGGCCCGCGACCATCAACCCGGCCAGAACGGGCGCCAGCTCACGCGTCATCGAGAGCGCAACCACCCCGGCGATGGCCCCTTCCGCGTTAAAGCGGGTAAAGCCGGTATAGC
>JAGRJZ010000158.1 GCA_020442505.1 Alphaproteobacteria bacterium
ATCGCCCGCGCGAAAGACGCGGATTTGTTCGTTTCCCTCCACGCCGATTCGATCGGGAAATCCGCCATACGCGGCGCCTCGATCTACACCCTGTCTGAGAAAGCCTCCGACGCCCAGACCGCGCGTCTGGCCGATAAAGAAAACCGGGCGGATTTAATCGCAGGGGTTGATCTGAGTGTGGAGGACGAAACGGTCGCGAACATCCTTGTCGATCTGAGCATGCGCGACACAATGAATCAGTCAAAATTTCTGGCCAACACCGTCGTCGATACCATGAAGGGAAAGGGCCTGAGCGTTTTGGACAACCCCCATCGTTACGCAGGATTCGCGGTCTTGAAGGCCCCGGACGTGCCATCGATCCTGATCGAGCTGGGGTTTTTATCCAACCGCACGGAGGCCAAAATGTTGGCGAACGCCGCCTATCAGAAAAAAGTAGCCGTGGCCCTTCGCACCGGAATCGAAGCCTATTTTCAGAAACGGTCCGGCTAAAAAATACATAACGCCTTCTTTTTTGCGAAAAAATGAAAAAAGGCTTGAAAAACGGTGTTCAATGACGTCTGACTTGTGTATATAGGAAGAGGAAATGAATTTGCTCCGGCCATACAAGAAAGAGGGGCAAGCACCGCGTGATTGTTTTTAACCGATAACTTTTCAACGAAAAGAGGACTACCATGAAAAAATTGATGAACATTTGTGTTTTGGGTGCAGCCATCGCTTTGTCCGCTTGCGCATCCAAGGGCGGCGATGTGGATTACAGCTACGAGCGCGCAGCGCCCTACGGGGATGAGCGCACGGTCGGCATGGTCGAAGAGGAAGTCGTTGTTGTAACGGCGCCTGTTGAAACGAAAAAAGCCGAACGCGTTTTCGAGTCCGCACAGCGCAAGTAATTTATCCGTCGCTAACGCGACCGGTGATTCTTTAAAAGCCGCCCTTCCAGGGGCGGTTTTTTGTTTCCCCGTTTTTCACGGAAAGCCCTTGCGACGAGGATGCGTTTTCTTTATGAATCGATGACTCATAAAAATAAGGGAGCATCACAAGTCATGGCATCGGCCGTTGAACAACTGGCGAAAAACGCGAATTTCGGAGCCCTCGGGAAAGCGACGGAGCTCAAAAAGCGTATTCTCTTCGTAATGGGCGCGCTTCTGGTCTACCGGCTTGGGACCTATATCCCCGTTCCCGGGATCGACCCCCAGATATGGGACGAGATCTACTCCCAAAAGGGCGGCGGGATCCTCGATATGTTCAACATGTTCGCCGGGGGCGCGCTGTCCCGGATGACGATCTTCGCGCTCAACATCATGCCCTATATCTCCGCTTCGATCATCATGCAGCTTGCGGCGGCCATGTCTCCGCAGCTGGAGGCGATGAAAAAGGAAGGCGAAGTCGGCCGCATGAGACTGAACCAGTACACCCGCTACCTCACGGTGCTATTGGCGTCCGTTCAGGCCTATGGTCTGGCGGTCGGGTTGGAAGCGATGCAAAGCGCCGCCGGATCTGCCGTCATCGACCCGGGCATGTTCTTCCGGGTTTCCACGGTCATCACGATCGTCGGCGGAACGGTCTTTCTGATGTGGCTGGGGGAACAGATCACCCAGCGCGGAATTGGAAACGGAATCTCTTTGATCATCTTTGCCGGGATCGTCGCGGAACTTCCCAGAGCGATCGCCGGCACTCTGGAGCTCGGACGTCAAGGCCAGTTTAACTTTCTGACCCTTCTGGCGCTGTTCGCCATGGTTATCGGGGTCATCGTCTTCATCGTGTTTATGGAGCGGGCCCAGCGCCGTCTTGTCGTCCAATACCCGAAACGGCAGATCGGGAACAAGATGACGATGGGCGACCAAAACCATATTCCCCTCAAAATGAACACGGCCGGGGTTATCCCTCCGATTTTCGCCTCTTCCCTTCTGCTCCTACCGTTGACGATCGTTGGGTTCAGCGGGGCGGATGGCGGCGACTGGACCGCCACGCTCGCCGGTCTCCTACAGCACGGACAACCTGCCTATATGCTTCTTTACGGCGGCTTGATCGTCTTTTTCGCCTTTTTCTATACCGCCGTGGTCTTTAACCCCCAGGAAAATGCCGACATGCTCCGGAAGCATGGAGGGTTTATTCCCGGCATCCGACCGGGCGCGCCCACGGCGTCCTATATGGATTACGTCCTGACGCGGATCACGACCATCGGGGCGCTGTATCTGGTCTTTATCTGCCTGTTGCCCGAATTCATGATCTCGAAGTTCAGCCTGCCGTTTTATTTCGGCGGAACGTCGCTATTGATCGTGGTCAGTGTGACGATGGACACGGTGGCCCAAATCCATTCCCACTTGATCGCCCACCAATATGAAGGGCTGATCAAAAAGGCGAAACTTAAGGGTGCCACAGGCAGAAGCCGGAGGCGCTAGGTCTTTAGCCCATGCTTGAAATCAGAAAAGTCGAGAACAAGGTTGACCAGGCCCGCTCCGTCCAGATACGGACCCTTGTTTTCGTCGTCGGACAAAACGTTCCGCCAGACCGCGAAATCGATGCAGGAGAAGAAACCGCGGTTTATTATCTTGGGCTGGAGGATGGCGTTCCCGTGGCCACGGTCCGTTGGCAACGGGGTAATGAGGGCATGGCGAAGATCGAAAGGCTGGCGGTTCTTGATCGTTGCCGCGGAAAAGGCTACGGAAAATCTGTCATGAAAAAGCTGATCGCGGACCTGACATCAGACCCGTCTGTGAAAAAGATCAAGCTGGGCGCCCAGGACCACGCGATCCCGTTCTACGAAGCATTGGGATTTTCGGTGGTCGGAGATCAATATGAAGATGGCGGCGGCATTCCCCACCATGATATGGTTTTGAAAACGTAGCATAGCGCCTCGTATCGGGCGGCAAACTTTATCACAGGAGATCAACAAATGAACGTCATCATCATGGGCCCGCCGGGGGCTGGCAAGGGCACGCAGTCCAAACGTCTGGAAGAGAAATACGACATAAAACAGCTTTCGACCGGAGAGATGCTCCGCGCCGAGATCGAAAGCAAAAGCGCCTTGGGAAGGGAAGTCGAATCGATCATGGATCGGGGGGAACTGGTCCCGGATGAGCTGATCATCGCCCTGATCGAAAGCCGGATGAGCCATTCCGATTGCAAGAACGGCGTCATTTTCGACGGTTTCCCCCGCACTGTGGCACAGGCAGAAGCGCTGGACGAAATGCTGGAATCCCACGGCCGGACCCTGGATGCCGTGATCGCGCTTTCCGTGGACGAGGCAAAACTGGTGGACCGGCTCCACACCCGCATCGCCGAGACCCAAGCCGCCGGCGGGGCCGTCCGCAGCGACGACAACGAGGATACCCTCCGCCGCCGTCTGGAGGAGTATCACGACAAAACCGCCCCGATCAGCCGTTACTATGCGGACAGGAACATGCTCCAGACCGTTGACGGCATGCAGCCCATCGCCGCCGTTGAATCCGCGATTGCCGCTATTTTGGACCGCGCCCGCGCGGCGTAGAACCTTTCGATCCTTCCAACGACCCTATACGCGCCAAAAAGAAGGCCCGGCTGTGCGTTGGGGATACACAAACCGGGCCGGGGAATTCGTCTGCCTTTGGGTTCACGGTTAGGGAGGGGCGGCAGACGAAAAACTGTCTCTTGTGTTGGCGGATCCGTCTTTTCCCGATGAAAAGAACCGGTCGATCCGATCATCTTTCCCATAGCTCTGAAGAGAAAGGGTGACCCGCACGGGGATTTCTTCCCCGTGCAGGGCCATAGCCAAGTTGTTCAGTTGCTGGCCCAGAAACTGCGCACGGGCAACCGATTCACTCTTCGTTGTGTGGGAGAGGAGTAAAACAAAAGCATCGTCGCCCCCGCGAGCGGCAACGTCCATCGGGCGGATCGCCTGCTCAAGCGTGCGCGCGACTAGGCGCAAAACGGCGTCCCCCGCCGGACGGCCGTAACGCCGGCGGATAGCAGACAGATTGTCGATTTCGATCGTCACCAGAAGCCCGCCCTGCGAAAACCCCCGCCGACAACGGCTCAGTTCGCAGCTCAAAGACGCGCGCAGACCGTTCCGGCTTTGGAGCCCCGTCACGGGGTCGCGTTCGATCATATCTTCCAGACGGCCGATATATTGTTCCTGCGCACGGACGAGATGTATCGCGCGCGCCATGATCCGGGTTATCTGTTGCAGAAACCCGGCGGAGGACGTGTTTATCCCCCCCGCCCCGGCCGCGCTTCCCCGCGCGACGGGCATAACGGCTCTGTATGACACAAGATTCGTCCCCATTGTGATTCCCCGGATATCCTCTAACCGTTTGTCCGTAATTTCTGTCGGCACCCTCACAAATGCCCTACCCTTTCTACCTTTGCGAAGAGCGTGCCAAAATCAAGAGAGCAGGATTTCAATTTAAAAACAGATTGTTAGAAAGAGTTTCTATCATTCAAAAACGCATGCTCACCCGGCACCTTGCGCCCGGACGGTCATTTTTGCCGTTCCCTCGTGTGCAGATTTTGCCGCCCTGTCAGCACACAGGCATGATCGGGATTTCTCTCTGGACGTGAGCGGGTCTTCCCGTTACGATTTCCGCTAAAGATCAACGGAGGCGCACAGCGTTGAAGAAGAAACTCCCCCATTCCCAAGACTCCGCTCTGGCCCGCAGCAGCGGCGGGCTGATCAAACGTCATATCTTTCCGGCGGGCACGCTTTTGTTCAAGGAAGGCGATCCCCGGGAATGCGCCTATCTGATCGACCGGGGCGAGGTCCACATCACGGAACGTACGGACCGCGGAGCTGAAAAAGTCCTGTGCATTTTGAACGAGGGGGAAATCTTCGGCGAAATGGCGCTAATCGACACGACGCCCCGGACCGCCAGCGCCATCACGGCCGAAGAATCCGAGATTTTCGTCATGCCGCGCCAGGCACTCGAAAACCGGATCAGCGGCCTGGATCCGATCGTCTCTCTGCTGGTCAGCCTGTTGATCGAACGCTACAGCGTAACCCGCAAACATTTGCCCGAATCGATCAAGCAAGGCCATATCGGCGACTTTATCCTGAAGGTCAGCCGCTATGAAAACCTGCCGGACGACTTGCTCCGGCTTTACGACACCGCCGAGAAAAGGGAAGTCGCGCGGCAAGAGCTGAAGCTGGAGGAAGAGCTGCGGGCCGGCCTCGACCGGCGCGAATTCATTCCCTATCTCCAGCCGATCATCACCTTGCCCGGTCTTCAACTCGCCGGATTCGAGGCGCTTATCCGGTGGCAACACCCCGAAAAAGGCCTCGTCTTTCCGGATCAGTTCATTCCCGTCGCGGAGCGCACGAACGTCGTGCAAGACCTGGACCGCATGATGCTGGAGCAAGTCTGCGAGATCCTACCGGTTTTGCTCAAAAAAGCGGGGCCGGATATCTTCGTCAGCGTAAACTTGTCCGGGATCAATTTTGAGACCGGAGACGTCGTCCAGACCGTCGCCGAAATCCTGCGAAAAAGCAAAACGAACCCGCACAATATCAAATTCGAGATCACCGAAAGCGCGCTGATCGGCGATCCCGCTTTGGCCGAAGACGTCCTCCAGGGGCTCAAAGCGCTGGGCGTCTCCATCGCTCTGGACGATTTTGGAACGGGTTATTCGTCGCTTGGTTATCTGCATAAATTCTCGATCGACACTCTCAAAATCGATCGCTCCTTCGTCATGCAGCTTCACGATAACGGCAACCGCGGCCTGGACATCATCCGCGCAATCGTAGGTCTGGCCCGGAACTTTAAACTGGAAGTCGTCGCGGAAGGGATCGAAAAGGAACGGGACGTCGTGGCCTTGAACTCTCTGGGTTGCGACTTCGCGCAAGGCTATCTGTTCAGTAAGCCTCTGCCGCTATCGGACGCGCTGACGTTTATCGAGACGCCACCTTCCTGGACTTGACGAACCGGGCCCCGCAATAAAGACAGGTCACGGATTCCTGATCCTTCAGATCGTACCAGACAACCGGGTGGCCGAGCGCCCCGCCGCCCCCGTCGCATTTCACCGCATCGGTGTCGGGCGCGACCAGAATCGTCTCGGGTGTTTTTTCAGTCATCGTATCGGATCTTTACGCTTTGTTTGTTTTTCTTTCCTAAAGTGACATGGCCGGACATATCCTGGCAAGGGGGAAGATACCGTATGACACAAGAACCCATCCCAAAAGTAGAGCAGGCCGCGCGAACCGCGGCTTCTGTTGCCTTCGTTGACAACCCGGCCGTTCTGCGTCAACCGGAACGCTATCGGGTGATGACCATCGACATCCCGAAAACGCTCGATAGCTGGCGCCGCTCGCTTTATGCGTGCGAATATTTAACGCCGGAGGGGTTGCCCCGTCCGCGCGACGAGCTTCCCGCCCAGGAACAAGCGCGTTTTGACGCCGCGTTTCACGCCCTGAAACAGGGCGCCGCGCTGGAGCGGCCCGTTTTGGGGATCGGCATGCTGGACAACGTCGAGATCGGCACCGGGCGCGCCGTGTTTCTGGCACTCGCCTCCCGGGGGGACCGCGCGATGGAGGCCCACATTCCGCGATCACAGGAAAAGGATTTTTTGCCTTTCGTCAGCGTGTGATTTATACTCCGTGCATGTCTTCTTCGCCCGAATCCGGAAACGTTATCTTTTATATTTTGCTTGCCGTGGCCCTGCTGGGCGCGCTGTCCTTCGCCGTCGCCCAAAGCGACCGGGGTAGCATCACGACGATCACGGACGACAAAGCCCGCCTGTATGCCGGCGACTTCATCGCCTATGGCGACACGCTCGCCAAGGCCGTCACCCAGATGCGCCTGAGAGGCTCTTCCGTTGCGGCACTCAGCTTCGCGCATCCGGACGCGCATGCGGATTACGGCACTTATGATTCCGATCCGGACAACGAAGTCTTTAACCCCGCGGGCGGGGCCGTGATCTACGCCGCGCCGGAGGACGACGCGCTGGACAGCGCCGGCGCAGTATACGAATTTCTTAGCGACAACGAAATCGAACAAGTCGGCACGACCTGCGGCGCGGCGGCCTGTGCCGATCTGATCGCCGCGCTCTCAGGCGTCAAAAAGCCGGTTTGCGTCGCGATCAACGATCTGCTTTCGGTCGATAACCCGTCCGGCGACCCACCAACGGATGGCGGGATCGACACGACCCGGTTCGCCGGCAGCTTCGGCTATAGCAAAACGGTGGGGGACGAAGTCTCCTCCGCCGCACTTGAAGGAAAAAGCGCCGGCTGTTTCTACGATAGCGGTAGCGCCGCCTACGTATTCTATCAGGTCCTGTTGCCGCGTTAACGCCCTTCGGCGTTTTACATCTTCCGCCATTTGGCGCCGGTCGGGGTGTCCTCAATGGCGATGCCCCGCGCGCCCAATTCATCCCGAATCTCGTCCGCCCGGGCAAAGTTTTTGGCTTCTCGCGCCTGCTGGCGTTCTTGCAGCAACGCATCGATCGCGGCCGCCTCGCTCCTATCGCCGGATTGACCGTAGCCCAGCCAAACCGCCGGGTCTTTTTGCAAAATCCCGAGTAGCGCCGCGCCGCCCATAAGAACGGCTTTATCCGCCGGGGCCCGGCTCTCTACGGCCGTCTTCGCCAGCGCGTTCAGGGCCGCGATCGCCTGCGGCGTATTCAGATCGTCGCACAACGCCGCCATGACCGTTTCGGGAGGGCGCCCCCCCGACGCAGCGACAGGAACGTCCTGCAAATGATGAAGAATGCCATAAAGCCGGTCCAAGAGAGCTTTCGAGCGAGCGATGCTCTCCGCGCCCCAGTCCAAGGGCTGCCGGTAATGGGCAGACAAAAGGGTCAGACGTAACACCTCCCCGTCATAGTGTTCCAAAAGCTCATGCACCAGCGCGATATTCCCGAGCGATTTGGACATTTTCGTCCCGCTCATCGTCAGAAAGCCGTTATGGACCCAATAGCGGGCGAAGGCCTTTATGTCTTCTTCCTGCCCGTGGGCGCAGCAGCTTTGGGCGATTTCGTTCTCGTGATGCGGAAATTTCAGATCCGCGCCCCCGCCGTGAATGTCGAAGGGAAGGCCAAGAAACTTCTCCGCCATCGCCGAGCATTCGATAT
>JAGRJZ010000011.1 GCA_020442505.1 Alphaproteobacteria bacterium
GTCATCGGCCACATCGAGCCGGTCCGCGCCCAGTCGAACAGACGGTCGGCAGATGTCAACAAAAACCCTTTATCCTTAACGTGTTTCGAGATCGCGGCCGCCATAACGTCCTGTTCCGCCGCCGGGGGGAAGGGAACGTCCGGATTCATCAAATCATGCGGCGGCGCAGTAAAGATTTTTGATTCATGCGACATTACGTCATTCCCATTCCATCAAAACGTCAGTTGTCCGCCTTAAAAAGCGGAAGCTTTCTAAATCCAGCAGTGGCCCGTCCAGCTTCCATCTCGGCCATCAAGGCCACAACGCTTGCATTGCTCACTATAGGTCTCCGTGCCTCCGACCAAAACGACGGCGACAAGCTCCCCCCCGCTTCTTGAATGATCGTTTTAATTTCTCTCCACTCTGAAGCAATCTCAACAGGAAACTTTACTACTCCCATTCCAGTGCCCCCTTCTTCCATTCATAAATAAACCCGACCGTCAGGACGCCCAGAAACACCATCATCGACCAGAATCCGAACAGGCCGATATCGCCCAGCGTCACGGCCCACGGAAACAAAAACGCGATCTCCAGATCAAAAATAATGAACAAAATCGCCACCAGGTAAAACCGCACGTCGAACTTGCTGCGGGCATCGGAAAACGCGTCGAAACCGCATTCATAGGCCGCGAGCTTGTCCTTGTCCGGACGGCGTAGGCCCACGATCAGGGAGGCCGCAATCATCAAAACGGCCATTCCCCCCGCGACGACGAGGAAAACGAGGATCGGCAGATAATCCATTAAAAAAGAATCGGAAACCATAGCAACCCCATCCTATCATCCGACCGGAGGTATTCCAAGCCGGACTATGCCCGTTTGTTGTCTTAAATATCCAGCAACAAACGTTGCGGGTCTTCGATCGCTTCCTTGATCCGGACCAGGAAGGAGACGGCCTCCCGTCCGTCGATAATCCGGTGGTCGTAGGAGAGCGCCAGATACATCATCGGCCGGGCCTCGACCGTGCCGTTTTCCATGACCATCGGGCGTTTTTGGATTTTATGCATCCCCAAAATACCCGATTGCGGGGCGTTCAGAATAGGCGTGGACATGAGAGAACCGAACACGCCGCCATTCGTGATGGTGAAGGTTCCGCCCTGCATGTCGGCCAGTCCGATTTTCCCCTCGCGGGCCTTGAGCCCGTATTCCAAGATGGATTTTTCGATCGCGGCCATGGATTTGTCTTCGCAATCGCGCACGACGGGAACAACGAGCCCCTGCGGCGTGCTGACCGCGACGCCGATATCGTAGTAGTTTTTATAGATAATATCCTCGCCGTTGATCTCCGCGTTTACGGCCGGGAACTCCTTCAGCGCCTGCACCGCGGCCTTCACGAAGAAAGACATGAAGCCGAGCTTGACCCCGTGTTTCTTTTCGAAATTGTCTTTATACGCGCTGCGCAGCGCCATCACCGCGCCCATATCGACTTCGTTGAAGGTGGTTAACATCGCGGCGGTGTTTTGCGCTTCCTTCAGGCGGCGCGCGACGGATTGGCGAAGACGCGTCATCCGCACACGTTCCTCGCGCGGGCCGATGTCGCGCGGCGTGGTGGCAGGCGATTCGGAAACCGGATGGGTCGAGACGGCCTGCGGGGCCGGCGTCTCCGCGGCTTTTCCACCACGTTCGATGAAGTTCAGCACGTCCTCCTTCAGCAAACGGCCATCCTTGCCCGTGCCCGTGATTTTTGCCGGGTCGATGTTATGGTCGCTGACCAGTTTTTGCACCGCGGGGGAGAGTTTTTCCGATGTTTCCGTTCGAGGAGAAGGGGGCTCCGGGGTCGCCGCTTTTTCAGGGGCGGGCGCCGCTTTTGCGGGCTTGGTGTCGTTCGCAACAGACCCCTCGGCCAGCTCGCCGAGCAATGCCCCGACGGCCACGTTACTGCCCTCCGGCGCGGCGATCTTGCTGATGATCCCGGCGGCGGGGGCATTGACCTCCAACGTAACCTTGTCGGTCTCAAGTTCCACGATGGGCTCGTCCGCCGCGACGGCTTCACCTTCCTTTTTGAGCCAGTTGGCAACGGTGGCCTCGGAAACGGATTCGCCGAGCGCGGGCACGGTGATTTGGGTCATGGATCCCTCCTTTATCCTATTGTTTTTAATATTCTTTTAGAGTTCATCAGTTTGGCCCTCAGTTTTGACAGGGGGGCTCCCTTGTTTTATCTTCCCGCCTCCAGCGTTGCCGTAATGGGATAAAATTCCTTTTGCGGCAATTCTTTTATTCCTTTTTCTTTATCACAGCCAGCCCGGCGAAGCCATAGGGGGCTGGTTATTCGTTCGATGGATAAATAAGCGAAAAATCAAACATACAAACACAAACTTTAAACCGTCAACGCCTCGTCCACCAGCCGCATTTGCTCCAGCTGGTGCCGTTTGAGCATGCCGGTCGCGGGGGAGGCCGCTTCCGGCCGGCCGATATAAACGGGACGTGGACAGTCATGCTTGATGCGTTTCAGCGTCATCTCCACCCGTTCGGTGACAAACGACCATGCGCCCATATTGGAGGGTTCTTCCTGGCACCAGACGATCTGGGCCTGAGGGTATTTTTCCAGTTCGTCGGCCAGCGGCTTGTCGGGGAAGGGATAGAGCTGCTCCAGCCGGAGGATCACGATGTCCTTGATCTTCCTATCCCGCCGTTCCTGCAGCAGGTCGTAATAAACCTTTCCACTGCACAGCACGACCCGTTTAACGGCTTTGCCCTTGGCCAAGACGTTCGTGTCGTGGTCAGGCAAAACACGATGGAAAGTCGAATCGCCGGTAAAATCATCGATCTCGGAAACACATAGTTTATGCCGCAAAAGCGATTTCGGCGTCAGGAGAATCAATGGTTTACGGAAATCGCGATGCAATTGTCGGCGCAGGACGTGAAACAAATTCGCCGGAGTCGTGCAGTTGCAGACCTGCCAGTTATCTTCGGCCGAAAGCTGGAGATACCGCTCCAGCCGCGCAGAGGAATGCTCCGGCCCCTGGCCTT
>JAGRJZ010000159.1 GCA_020442505.1 Alphaproteobacteria bacterium
AGGATCGAGTCGACCTCGTCCACGATGGCGAAATGCGGGTCGCGTTGGCACATATCTTCGAGCCGGTATTTCATATTGTCCCGCAGATAATCGAAGCCGAATTCGTTGTTCGTGCCATAGGTAACATCGGCGGCGTAAGCCGCGCGGCGGTCCGCGTTATCCAGCTCGTGCGTGATGCAGCCGACGGTCAGGCCCAGAAATTTGTAGACGCGTCCCATCCATTCCGCGTCGCGACGGGCCAGATAATCGTTGACGGTGACAACGTGAACCCCCTTGCCGGACAGAGCGTTCAGATAGGCGGGCAGGGTGGCGACCAGGGTTTTTCCTTCCCCCGTTTTCATCTCCGCGATTTTTCCTTCGTGCAGCGCCAGTCCGCCGATCAGCTGCACGTCGAAGGGGCGTTGGCCCAGCGCGCGTTTTGCGGCTTCCCGCACAACGGCGAAGGCCTCGTGGGTTAGATTGTCGAGAGGCTCTCCGTTTTCCAGACGCTGGCGAAAGGCCGCGGTCTGCCCCCGCAGCGTGTCGTCGTCCATCGCCTGAAATTGCGTCTCCAGCGCGTTGATCGGGTCAACGTGCCGGGAAAGCTGTTTTAAAATACGCTCATTGCTCGAGCCGAAGAGTTTTGTGGCGAGGGTCAAAATCATCGCATCTATCGTCCTGTTTATTTGGGCTTTCCTGATATAAGCTTCGTTTGGCCGTGCGTCAATCCGCAGCGGTCAAAAACACCCCTTGAAAGATCGGGGCAGAAGCTTATAGTCCTGTTCCTGTAAAGCGCATTCCAGAACAGGAGAGATAACACAATGACTGATCAGCACAGGACATTCCCCAAAATCGTTTTGATCGTGGGGGTGGTTGCTATTTTTGCGGTGGCCGTCGTTGCGGCCGTTATGACCGGGAAAAGCGGGGTCGCCGACGCTGATTCCGATGATGTTGCGGCCGTTGCCGGGAAAGCCGATGGCGACATCATGCCGATCAAAGAGGGCAATCCCGTCGTCGCAAAGATCGGCGATGAGGAAATTATGCGCGCGGACGTCTTCGAATTTATCGCGACTTTGCCGGAGAATATTCGTCAGATGCCAATTCAGAATCTTTTTCCTCTGGCCGTGGAGCAAGTGGTCAACAACCGTCTGATCTCCCAAAAGGCCGCGGAGGCGAATCTCGGCGTCGATCCGGAAGTCGAGGAAATGACCACGCAGGCCAAGGAGCAGATCATGCGGAACGTGTTCGTCGAGCGCGCGCTGGCGGAACGGATTTCTGATGACAAGCTGAAGGAATCCTACGATTCGCTGATCGCCTCTCTGCCGCCGGTGGAGGAAACGCGCGCGCGTCATATTCTGGTTCCCGATGAGGAAAAGGCTCGTGCCCTGATTGAATCGTTGAACGAAGGCGCGGATTTTGAGGATCTGGCCAAGGAAAATTCCACCGGTCCGTCCGGCCCGAATGGCGGGGATTTGGGATATTTCTCGAAGGACCAGATGGTCCCCGAATTCGCCGACGCGGCTTTTTCTCTCCCGGTGGGCGCGTATTCCAAGGATCCCATCCAGACACAGTTCGGCTGGCATGTCATCAAGGTCGAAGACCGTCGTGTTCGCCCGGCGCCCAGCTTTGAAAGCCTGAAACCGCAGCTCGAGGCTCAGCTTCGTCAGCAGGCCCTGAACGACCTCGTTGAAGCCTGGCAGACCGACGCGAATGTCCAGACCTTCGATATTAACGGCGAGGCAATTCTCGCCAAATAGCTGGAGGGCTTTTTGCCATGTTCCAAAGGCGTAAAGGATGACCCTATCTTCGCCGCAACAAACAGGATGCGAATCGGCGTTGGATCTGCCGCCGCCGGTTTGCCCCCGAAAGCGCCTTGTTCTGGTATCGGCTGCGGCTTTGGTGGATCCGGACGGCCGCGTGCTTTTGACGTGTCGCCCCCCTGGCAAGCCGATGGCCGGTCTGTGGGAATTCCCCGGTGGCAAGATGGAAGCCGGTGAAAGCCCCGAATACGCCCTGATGCGGGAATTATCCGAAGAGCTGGGGATCGAAACCCGTCCGTGCTGTTTTGCGCCCGGCGGTGTGGCCTCGTACGCTTATGACGATTTTCATCTTTTGATGCCGCTTTTCATTTGCCGGGTCTGGCGTGGAGACCCCGCCCCGCGCGAGGGCCAGTCTCTGCGATGGGTTTTCCCGCGGGATATGTACGACTTGCCGATGCCCCCGGCGGATATTCCCCTCGTCACGCAACTGGAGCAGATGCTATAAAAGCTTATGAACTTGCATGCCGATGAGTTGAAAGCCTTCTACGCTACGCAAACGGGCGGGCTTGTTCGGCGCTTTATCGCAGGGCATATCCACAAAATCTGGCCGATGGAAAGGGGGCTGCGGATTGTCGGGGCGGGTTATGCGCTTCCCTATCTGGAGCCGTTCCAGGCCCAGGCCGGCGGTTGTTTCGCCTTGATGTCCCCGCGGACCGGCGCCCATGCCTGGCCCGCGGAAGGAAAAAACCGGGTATGCCTTGCAGAGAACGATTCCTGGCCGCTGGAGACAGAGTCGGTCGACCGGATTTTGCTACTCCACGGGCTGGAATCCGTGCGCCGCCCGGACGCGTTGCTTCAGGAATGCTGGCGGGTTTTGAAAAGCGAGGGGCGTCTTTTGATCGTCGTACCCAACCGTCTGGGGTTCTGGGCCCGGGCGGACTGGACCCCCTTTGGCTGCGGCACGCCGTACACGGCGGGACAGATCGCTCGTCATCTTCAGGAAAATCAGTTCGTGCACACGCAAACGGAGCGAGCTCTCTTCATGCCGCCTTTCCGTTCCTTTTCGGCCTTGCGTTCGGCTTACGCGCTGGAGGGAATCGGGCGCTACGTCTTTCCGGGCCTGGCGGGAATTTACCTGGTCGAGGCGCGGAAAAAGGTCTATGCCGGCGCCGTGCGAAGCCGTGTTTCGAAGACGCAGCGGGTTTTGGTAGCCAAAACGACCCCGGCGGGGTAAAAAGGAAGCAAGCAGCGCGGGTAGGGTAGCATCACCATGGTTCAACCTCTGGAAAACGTTCGGCAACAGATCGATACGATCGACACAAAAATCCATGATCTGTTGATGGAGCGCGCCGGGCTTGTTCTGCAGATCGGGGCTGAGAAAAAGAAAAAGGGGATGCCGATTATTCAGCCGCATCGCGAGACCGCGGTTTTGCGCCGGATTCTGGCGCGCCATGAGGGCCCCTTGCCCAGGGAAAGCGTGATCCGGATCTGGCGGGAGCTGATGGGCGCGGTCTCCCTGCTTCAGACGGGGCTGAAGGTCGCCGTCAACGTGCCTGAGGGGCCCGCCGGCGTGACTTATTGGGATCTGGCGAAGGATTATTTCAGTTCCGTTTTGCCGATGACGCGTCTGTCCAACCCCTTTGCCGCTTTGGCCGCGGTCAGGGAGGGCGAGGCGAGTTTCGCCGTTCTGCCCTGGCCGGAGGATGGCGAAAAAAATCCCTGGTGGGCGCATATGATGGAGGAATCGCCGGCGGACGGTTTGCACGTCGTGGCGCGTTTGCCTTTTGGAGACCCCGCGGAGAAGCACGAAAACCCCACCCACCGGGCTCTGGTGGTGATGCGGGGCGTCTATGAGGCCTCCGACGCGGATCGGAGCTTCGTCTTGCTGCGCCTCCCCTCGGCCGTTAGCCGCGCGCGCCTTGTGGAGAAAGCCGACGATTCGGGATTGACCGTCCGTGCGATCTGGAGCGCCGACCAGCCCGGGTCGG
>JAGRJZ010000160.1 GCA_020442505.1 Alphaproteobacteria bacterium
CGCCGGCAGAATGTTTTTGAAAATATTCATTGCTCGTTTCCCTTCATAAGAAATATTGAAATTAGGCTATCATCTTCAAAACGGGGTGAAAGTACCGCCAAACGGGTATCTTTGTCAAATTGTTTCAGATTTTCCAGCCCGTGTGGATCGCCGCGATGCCAAAGGACAGATCCATATACCGGGCACGGGCAAACCCCGCGGCCCCCATCCGGCGGACCAGCTCCCGCTGGGGCGGCATTTTCCGGATGCTTTCCACAAGATATTGATAACTGGCGCGATCCTTGGTCACCAGCGCCCCCATGCGCGGAATGACGGCATAGGAATAGCTGTCGTAAAGTCGGGCCAGAACAGGCGCTTCCACCCGGGAAAATTCCAGACAGAAAAACCGGCCGCCGGGCTTGAGCACCCGATAAAACTCCTGCAAAGCCGTGTCGATTCGGGTCACGTTGCGCAGGCCGAAGGAAATCGTCACCACGTCGACGCTGTTATCCGGAACGGGCAAAGCCTCGGCGTTCCCGGTGATCCATTGAAAATCGTTTAGCCAGCCCTTGTTGATCGCGCGGTCCCGCCCCACGCGGAGCATTTGTTCGTCGAGGTCGCATAACAGAATCTCAGAATTTTCCTCTTTGTTGTTTCCGGACGGCCGCGTTTCCAAGAGCCTTTCTTTCATTCTGAAAGCGATATCCCCCGTACCCCCCGCAACGTCCAGATAACGAAGGCCCGGCCGGGGACGAATCTCGCGGATCAGGCGATCCTTCCACAGGCGGTGCACCCCACCGGACATCAGATCGTTCATCAGATCGTACCGGTCCGCCACGGAATCGAAAACCCCGCGCACCTTCGCGGTTTTCTCGGCGGGCGTCACGGCCTCCGTGCCGAACCAGTTGCTTTCGGGGTTGAGGGTCATAGCTGATATGTAGCTCAAAGAAACGGGCCCTGTAAACGGACAAAAATTTCCTTGCATCGCGGAAAGGCTTCCGGTACATGAACCTTATGCAACGTTTTCAACACATCCCCGAAATCTGGATCGGCAGCGCCGTTGTAGTGCTCGTGGTGGGTGTGCTTGTCCTTCTGGGATAGGGGCGTTGCTGCGAGAATTTCAACCGGACCATGAAAGAAACGCAACGCCCCTGATCACCGTCACGGGGCGTTTTTTGTTGGCAAAACATAAATAATAAAAGGAAAGGACCAGAGCAATGATCGGCAAGGCGGCAGCATCCATCAAGGAAAAGGCGATTCGGGCGACAAGCAGATCCATGACGGGGGCGGAGATCGTCATCCAGGCTCTGCTCGACCAGGGCGTGGACACGATTTTCGGCTATCCCGGCGGCGCGGTCTTGCCGATTTATGATGCGCTGTTTAAAAGCCAAAAAATCAAGCACGTCCTGGTCCGCCACGAACAAGCTGCTCTGCACGCCGCGGAGGGTTATGCCCGCTCCACCGGAAAGGTCGGGTGCGCGCTGGTCACATCGGGCCCGGGGGCGACGAACGCGGTGACGGGACTGACGGACGCGCTGCTGGATTCCGTGCCCCTGGTCTGTATCTCCGGACAGGTCCCGACCTTCCTGATCGGCTGCGACGCGTTTCAGGAGGCCGACACGACCGGCATCACCCGCGCCTGCACCA
>JAGRJZ010000161.1 GCA_020442505.1 Alphaproteobacteria bacterium
CGTCACCAACGAAAACGATTTCCTGAAACTCATGGACAAAGTTCTGGCCACGCCGGACCGGGGCAGGGAGGCCGCGTAACATGCCCTTAGTCGCCAATTCAACCCTGCCAACCTATGAACGCCTGCGTCAGGAAGGCCGGACCGTTCTGGACCCCGCGCGGGCCAGCCATCAGGATATCCGCGAGCTTCATATCGGTTTTTTAAACATGATGCCAGACGCCGCTCTGGAGGCTACGGAGCGACAATTTTATCGCCGGATCGGCGAAAGCAACCAGATCGCACAATTTCATATGCGGCCCTTTACCCTGCCGGAACTGCCCCGCGGGGCCAAGGCGCAGGAACACATCGCGCGCTATTACGAACCTTTTGAAAAGCTGGCAGAGGAAGGGCTCGACGCGCTCATCGTCACAGGCGCGAACGTGCAGGGCGCCGATCTGACCGCTGAACCGTTCTGGCGCCCGCTGGAGGAGATCCTCGGCTGGGCGTGGGATAACGTGACATCGACTCTGTGTTCCTGTCTGGCGACCCACGCCGTGGTGCAGCAACGCTATGGACAGGCGCGTCGGCCTTTGCCCGCGAAACGCTGGGGGGTATACGGACATACCGTCACCGACCGTTCCCATCCGTTGGTGCGCGCGACGAACACGCTCTTCGACGTGCCACATTCCCGCTGGAACGAAATCACGCGCGCCCAGTTCGAAGCTGCCGGCTTGTCGGTCCTGGTCGAAAGCCAGGAAGCCGGGGTCCATCTGGCGGTCAGTCCCGACGGGTTGCGACTGGTTTGCATGCAGGGCCACCCCGAATACGACATCGAAAGCCTGTTGAAGGAATACAAACGTGAGGTTCTGCGGTTTCAGGCGGGCGATTGCCCGGCTTATCCGCCTTTTCCCGTCAACACCTTCGGGCCCAAGGCGCAGGCTGTTCTGGAAGAATACGAAGATCAGCTGCGGGCGGGGCTGGCCCCCGATTTCCCGGAGGCCGTCCTCACCCCGCTTTTGGAAAACACGTGGCGCGACACGGCCCGGACGATGATCGGCAACTGGATCGGAACCGTCTATCAGACGACCAATGTCGATCGTCGCAAACAATTCATGGAAAATATCGACCCGAACGACCCGATTACCTGGCGTAAAAACAAGCGCTAGAAACCGTATAACTAAGAACCAGTTGAGTAAACACTTTGTCGGGATCGAGAGATTATGGCACAAAGTAATTATTATGTCAATAATTACTTTGCTGCGCGGCCGGGCAGGACAAATCCTCATATAAAGAAGACAAGAAAGAGACAGAAAACAGGATTGAAT
>JAGRJZ010000162.1:0-754 GCA_020442505.1 Alphaproteobacteria bacterium
ATGTCTTTGAAATGGTCCAGATCCAGCGCGATAACGGCGAAACGTCCGCGGTCTTTCTCGCCGTTTCTTAACTTGGTTTGCTCGCTTAAGGTCTGAAGGAACAAAGTCCGGTTCGGCAGGCCGGTCAGACTGTCGTAGTATGCCAAACGGTGGATCTGATCCTCGGCCGAGCGTTTGATATGGGTGATGTTTTCCGCGTTCTGGCGAATCAACCGTAAGGCGATCTCGATCGCGCCGCCGACTTCGTCCTGGGAATCGTAGGGCGATTCCTGAACCCCGGGATTTTCAGGATTTTTGGACGCGCGCAACAGGTTATCGCGGAGAAACAGGATGGGCTCCAGCAACCAGCGCCCCAGAGCGATCATCAAAACCACCGTTACAAACGCGGATAACAGCAGCATGATCAGGATCGTCTGACGCACATGCGCAACCAGAAGATCGCGTATGCCCGAGGAATCCACCCGCACCGCGATCACGAACGGCCGGCGCAGATCATTCGGTTTTAGAACAACTTCATAGGCGTTTCCGTCGGCGCTTCTGTAGGTTTTCCCAAGACTCGACTGATCCATCAGCGTCAGAATGATCGGCTCCCCGTAATTAGCCAGTAAGTTTAAATGGGCGGAGTACACCGAGAGCCCCTCCACCAGGGTCGTCGAAACAAGCCGGTTGGCCTCCGGAGCGGCGATCGGAGAGGATAAAAGGTCTCTCATGCTGTCGTCGATCAGGGGAACCACGGCCGACCGGGCGGTTTCGA
>JAGRJZ010000162.1:779-5620 GCA_020442505.1 Alphaproteobacteria bacterium
CGTGCTTGCTCATAATCCCGTATCGTCAGGCTCAAAATCCCGGCCTGAACGGTCAGGATCGTCAAAAACACCGCCAGCGCGATCCGCCAGCTCAAGCGGCTGCGCCATATCTGGACCGGCGATTCGAGAATTGGCCCCCAAACGCCGTGGCTGGTTTTGTCCTTCGTTTTTTTGTTTGCTTTGCTCATGTAACCGTACAATTGATTCGATAAAGCGGAAAAAGACAAGAGAACCCGAGCGATGCCCGCCCCCTCGATTCTATGGCCTTTTTCCGTTTCTCTCAATCCCCCCACAACAGGCTTGTTAAAAAACTTCATTCTCAGCATAACTTTTCTTTCCTTAACAATCGCTTTATGAATTGTTTTGGGTGTTTTTTATCCACGTATCGACCGCTTCTTTGGCCTGCGAGACACCGTCCGGAAGCGATTCCAGCAACAACTTGAGACGAGCGTTATCGCCGTTCTTTGCGGCGTCTTCGATGAACTCGGCGCGCACGCGCACGTCCTTCAAACCGAAATTCCCGGCCATGCCCTTCAGATCATGAGCCTGACGTGCGATCCCTTGATAATCGGCGTTTTCCTGACTGGTTTTGAAGTGACGCATGATATCGTCCGTTTTCTCAAAGAGCCCTTCCATTAAAACCGATAGCTGCGCGTAGTCGATATTCCGCCGCAAGCTCTCCAGAACAACCAGATCCAGCGTCTCCTGCTCGTTTTTTTCAGTTTCCGGAGCGGAGGAAACCGGTTCTGCCGGCGGGGGATGGTTTTCCGCCATGTCTTCCAATGTCAGAGGAGAAGAAGAGAGCGTTTCCGTTCCCTTGTACGCGCCATATCGGTGGATAGGCGCCATCATGCTTTCCGGTCCATTCGTTCCGGGATGTGTTAAGGATTCGTCCTCCAACCGACCGACATCCAGCGATTCGATCTCGTTCGGCACGGCGATCGTGTTTTTCAATATCGCGCGATCCGTTTCTTCTTCAGGTAGAACAACCGGATTTTCGAGGGTGCCACTTATAACCGTGGCGATCACTTTTTGAAGCTTTTCTGGTTCCACGGGCTTGGGCACATAGTCGTTCATATTGGCCGCCATGAATTGCCGGATATCGTCCTCGCGGACGTTCCCCGTCAGAGCGACGATCGGCAGACTCGCTCTGTCACGATCGTCCAGCGCACGGATAGCCTTGGTCGCGCCGGCGCCGCTGATCCCGGGCAGATGAATATCCATAAAGGCCATATCCAGCGGAATCTCTGGATTGCGGACGATGTCAAGCGCTTCTTCCCCGGTGGTAGCCAAAACGACCGTATGCCCCATCCTGGATAGAAATTCCTGCATCAGGTTTCGGTTAATTTCGTTGTCGTCCACGACCAGAATAGTCAAGGAGGTGTCCGAAGACGCCGCGGGCGCTGCGGTTCGGCTGGCCAGCGCGTTGGTTGCGCCCTGGGCGGAGCCCTCTGTCATGGTCAGATTGAAAAAGAAGGTCGAGCCTTCGCCCTCCGTGCTGTCGATCAAAATCTTGCTGCCCATCGCCTCGATCAGCTTTTGCGAAATGGCAAGCCCCAGCCCAGATCCGCCAAAACGGCGCGAAATACTGGCATCCGCCTGGGCAAAGGGGTTGAAAAGGCTTTCCTGTGCATCCTTTGGTATCCCGATTCCGGTATCCCGGACCGAAAAAACAAGCGGATGAACGTGGGTTTCCCGCTTGGTTTTGGCCGGATCGGGCCGGATCGCAACGGTTACGCTTCCCTTGGTCGTGAATTTGATCGCGTTCCCCGTCAAATTCAACAACACCTGCCGCAGGCGGACCGGGTCCCCGTTCACATAGCGCGGGACACTCTGCTCGATCTCCACCTTCAGGGCAATACCTTTCGACACGGCGTGTCCGGACATCAGCGTGGCGATATCGCCGACCATCCGGTGAAGATCGAAGTCGATATACTCCATATCCAGCTTTCCGGTTTCGATTTTCTCAAAATCCAAAATATCGTTCAAAAGCGCCAACATCGTATCGCCTGAATCCTGGATCGTTCGAACGAAGTTGCGCTGTTCCTGGCTGAGGGTCGTGTCCAGCAGCAAACGCACCATGCCGATAATGCCGCTCATGGGCGTGCGGATCTCGTGACTGACAACGGCGAGAAAAGCGGATTTTGACCGGTTTGCCAGATCGGCGGCATCCTTTGCCTCTCGCATGGCTGTATTTTGCGCGATCTCCCGCTCGCGCAGCTCGTTCATCATCTCGCGCTCATGTTTGATCATCCGGATAAGGCGTTCGTTTTCGGCGGATTCTTTCGTTTTGCGAAGTGCCGTCAGCGTGTCCTCCTCCTTGTCCTTCGCTTTTGCCTTGGCCTGTTTTTGCAGCGGTTCTCCGGATTCGAGCACGCCCTTCAAAAAAAACGCGCCCATCAAAAGCAATGCCTGCGGAACGAGGCTCAACCAAAAGAGAGCGACCGGAACCCCCATCGGTGGGAAAAACCCTGTCGCGGTTCCCATGCTTGTCAAAAACCCCGCCAGAGGAAAAGCCCAGCCAACGGCGGTCAGATAGGCCTCTGTCTTACCCTCATAACCCTGTACGAGAGAGACCAATACAAGAAAAACCAAAAGAACAACGGTCGGGATGAAAGTCAGCATAGCGCGCATAAGGCCCGCATCGGGCGTTATCACGATTCCTCCCATTGCCAAAATGGTCACGGCAATAACAAAAGCCGATACCCTTTTTTGTACCGCGTTATCGACAGCGTGAAGTGAAAAAACCCCTGCCAAACCGACGATTCCGGATAATAAAAGCAGGATGCCTGTTCCCTCGGAAGAAAAATTGCCCGGATCGAGCAGATTGCCGTCAAGAAACTGGAACAAGAACAGATAAACCCCGAAGTAAAACGGCAACGGCCATCCGGCGCGACCCGTTTTTCCAAACAGAACGGCGCCGGCCATCAATCCCGTCGCTATCAACAGAAAAAAAGTAAAGAGCCGGCCAGGAGCGAAGAGCGCTGTTGTTTGGGCACTGTAGAGAGGCGCGGATAAAAGGCTCGGGGCAAGCGTGAGCGGCGTTCCCGCCTCGGGGACGATCCGTACGGCAAACGTCGTCTCAGCTCCCCGTTGCAAGATCAGTGGAAAGGCGGTTCCTGAAAATAGACGATTGCCAACATACGGCATCTCTTCGGGAATCGTGGTATCCAAAAGCTTCTTGCGCGCGGTGTAGTCGTAAACGGCGAGCTGCGATAATTGTCCGATCCGCCCGTCTAACAACCCGCCGAAGGATAGAACCCAGTTTTTCTCCCGGCTGTCGTTACGTACGGAAAAGACGATCCAATACGGGATTTCCGCCGTTTCACCCAGGGGAATAATGCTTCTGTTCCGATCTTTGGTCTGATCACGGCCCGCTGCCTGGTAACGTCCGACAGCGTCCCCTACGGATAATTTTCCGTCAGGATCCACGATGATTCTGGCATGCGGGCTGAGGTTATAGGAGAAGCTCTCATCCTGGATGGTCAACGAACCGGCTGCCTGTGCGGAGACATTTGGCCCAGCTACGAGCAAAAAGAGAAGAAACAAAAGGGCAAAGCGCCGCGCCGGCCTCCAGCCCGCCGGCGCGTGAGTCTTCGGTGTGTTTGTTGTCTTTTGGTATTCGGACACGCTTTACGATCCTCCCCACAGGCGTATCATGCCGGGAAATCGTTAGGAAATCGTGAACAAACAACAGCTTATAGTCTGATTATGCACTTAGGACAGGTAATGCTATATTCGGCGGATGCCGGGAGAGAATCGCTACACAGAAATGAATTAACACCATTACATCCAACCTGAAGTTGAACGCTCTAGATTCCGTTCCCGGGGCGGGCGCGGCTTTCCGCCACGGCATCGGCGGCGGCCGCGAAAAGAGCCTGCGCCTTGTTGCAACTTTCTTGATATTCGGCAGAAGGAACGCTATCGGCGACAATGCCGCCACTGGCTTGCACATAGAGTTTTCCACCCTTCACAAGCCCTGTGCGCAGGGTAATACAGGTATCCACGTCCCCGCTGCCGCCCAGATATCCGACCGCGCCAGCGTAAAAACTGCGCCGGACGGGTTCCAGCTCGTCGATAATTTCCATCGCCCGGATCTTCGGCGCGCCGGAGACCGTGCCCGCCGGAAAGCCCGAAAACAGCGCGTCCAGCGAGTCCAGATCGGAGCGCAAATCCCCCTCCACGTTCGAGACGATATGCATGACATGGGAGTACCGTTCAATCGCGAATTGCTCCGTGACCTTGACGGAGCCGATCTTCGACACCTTGCCCACGTCGTTGCGACCGAGGTCGATCAGCATCAGATGCTCAGCGCGTTCCTTGGGGTCGGCCAATAATTCTTCGGCCAGCGCTTTGTCCTCCTCCGGGGTTTTGCCGCGGGGACGTGTCCCGGCGATGGGACGTACGGTGACCTTGCCGCCCCGCACCCGGACCAGAATCTCGGGGCTGGAGCCCACCAGCGCGAAATCGCCCAGCGCGAGATGAAACAAAAAGGGCGAGGGGTTCAACCGCCGCAAGCTACGATACAGAGCGAAAGACGGCAGATCGAAATCGCAGGAAAAGCGTTGGCCGATCACAGCCTGAAAAATATCGCCGGCGCGAATGTAGTCCTTTGTCTTTTCGACCATCTGGTTGTATGTTTCCGGGGCGGCCATGTTCGAATTCACCGACAGGGGGAGGGCCATGTCGCTTTGCGCCGCCACGGCCTCCTGAGGGATCGGCGCCCGCAACGCCAGCAAAACATCGTCGATCCGGGCCGCCGCTGCATCGTACGCCGCCTGCGCCGTCAGGTCGCCATTCCCCCTATGGTCCCGGACGGGGGTGGCAACACACATACGATG
>JAGRJZ010000163.1 GCA_020442505.1 Alphaproteobacteria bacterium
GATTTCATCACCATCGGCCAGTACCTCCAGCCGACGCCCAAGCACGCCCCGGTCGAGAAATTCTGGACGCCGGACGATTTCAAAGAGCTTGAGAAAATGGCGTACAACAAGGGATTCCTGATGGTGGCGGCAACGCCGCTGACGCGCTCCTCCCACCACGCCGGTGCAGATTTCGAGAAGCTGCAAGCGGCACGGCAGGGGCGTAAAGGTTGACTGGTATGGCGGTATACCGGTGTGCTGGTATATTGGTTACACTGGTTTTAAGGATTCACCGTTACACCGACCGACGCTTACACCGATGCCCACCCACTCCGAAAAACGAAACCTTCCCTACACGCCGGCGCAGTTATTCGCGCTGGTGTCCGGGGTGGAGCACTATCCGGAATTCCTGCCCTGGTGCGTGGCCAGCCGGATCACGAAGCGCGAGGGGGACGCATTCTATGCCGATCTCGTAATCGGGTACAAAATGGTGCGGGAGACGTTTTCTTCCAAAGTCACCGCGCTGCGCCCCGATCATATCCATGTCGAATATATGAAGGGCCCCATGCGGCATTTATCGAACCACTGGCGATTCATCGAAGAGCCGGACGGGTCGTGCACGATCGATTTCTACGTCGATTTCGACTTCAAAAATCCGCTGTTGCAAGGGGTCATCACGACATTCTTTCACGAAGCCGTCAAACGGATGGTGGACGCGTTTGAAAAACGGGCTGAATTTTTGTATGGCAAACGGAGAAACGGATAACCGGAACGTCACGGGCATCCGATTGTTTTCTGATCCAGGTAGCGATAGCTGCGGGTGACCTGTTTCCCCTGAACGGTTTGGAACGGGCTCAGGATCGCGCGGTCACGGCGGACATCGTCCAGCCCGCACAGATGGATAACGCTCAGCGGGTGATGGGGCAGATAGGGCTCCACGAATAAGTGCCGGTCTTCGTCCCATAGCGGCGCATGCTCGCACAGCCAGTTGCACCAGGCGGGCAGAAATTCGGCCTCAAACCCCTCCAGATAAACCAGCATGCCCAGCGTGAGCTGTTCGGCGGTAAAGATTTTTCCCTTTTTGAGGGCTTTCTTGATCAGTATCTGCCAGCGCGCCCAGTGCGGCGCGTTGCCGGCAAGGGCGAACACCCCGGCGTTCAGCGCCGGATAGGGAAACAAGGCGCGGGCCGTTTTGCCGTCGAACGCCTTGCGCGCGTTGGAATAATAAAAACTCCGCGGGCGAAAGGGGAAGGGACCTAGCCAGCCCAGCCGCATCGCCTTGCCATAGGCACGGTCGGTCTGTGGGACGACGGCAAGCCCCTTTCTTTGCGCGCCCCGGAGGAGAAGATCGACGGCCTCTGGCGTTTGCAGCCACGTATCGGCGTCCATCCAGACATAGGTTTCATGCCCCGGAAACAGATCCGGGATGAACGGGCGGGACACACAGGCCTGGAGAAACTGCTTGCCGCCGGCTTTTTTTTCCAGCTCCGGAAGTGGCCAAAGCCCGGGCCGGATGCTTGTGACCAACGGTTTCAGGTGTTCGATCTGTGCCGGTGTCAATCCGGCATCGATGATCCCGACCGGGGCGTCCCGCGTTTCCGGAAACGCGCGCAAGGACCCGAGCCACTCGCACAGCAACGGAAAGTAACGGGAATCGGCGGAGGAAACAAACATCACAAGCTCACGGCGTTTCCTTGATGAGGGTCGTCAGATGCTTCACCGCCGCGTCTACGGTTTGTTGCCGAACGGCGGCGCGGTCGCCCGTGAAGTGGTGTTCGTAGCTGCGCGCCGGGTGGCCCTTGACCTCGACCGCGATAAAGACGGTTCCGACCGGTTTTTCGGGAGTGCCGCCGTCCGGGCCGGCGATTCCGGTCGTCGCCACCGCGACATGGGCGCGGCTACGGTTCAGGGCGCCCCGGGTCATTTCCTCCGCGGTGGGGGCGCTGACCGCGCCGAATTCCCGCAGGGTCTCGATGCTGACGCCGAGCATCTCGCCCTTGGCCTCGTTGCCGTAGGTGACGAAGCCTCGCTCGAATACGCGGGAAGAACCCGGCAGAGCCGTTACGGCCGCCGCGATCATGCCGCCGGTGCAGCTCTCCGCGGTGACGAGCCGCATGTTGTTCTTATCCAGTAAATCAAATAACGCCTGCATAACGGAACCCTCCTAATATGGCGGCCGCATAAAGGCCGGCCAAAACGTCGTCGAGCATCACGCCCCACGCGCCCGGCAGTTTTTTATCGGCCCATCCGACGGGCCACGGCTTGAGGATATCAAAGAAACGGAACAGCGCAAAGGCCGCAAGCCCGTGAACCGGATCGAGCACCGCTGGCAGCAAGGCGATCCAGACCCCCACCGCTTCGTCGATGACCACGGCGCCGTGATCGTGCGTGCCGGTCATGGCCTCGAACTTTTCCGTGACCTTCAGGCCGATGTAAAAAAAGCCGAGAATGTTGATCAACAGCAAAGACGGCCCCCCGATCGCCAGAAGAAAGACCCCCATCGGCAACGCGCCCAGCGTCCCCCACGTGCCCGGTCCCGGTTTCATGAGACCGCAGCCGAACCACGTCGCGAGCCAGGTCGCGGGGTTCTTGAAATCCAGCTTTGTGATTAATTGCCTGTCGATCATAGAATTCTGTTCTGTTCTTGGCGAAAGAGCGAGAATGTCATATAAGGAGCCCTTGGACAAGAAAGAGAAAAAGGATACCAACCATGAAGAAGCTTTTTGCTATGTTTTTCATCGTGTTCGTATGCTCCCTTTTAGGCTCATTTGGTGAAACGAAAAATGAGAGGGGGAAGATCGTCGAAGTCTCGTCTTTTGTTTTTGGCGTTCCCGCCGCCCATGCTGGGGAGAAGAAAGAAAAAGAAGGCGTCTACGATCGTGTGATGCGCACGGGAAAGGTGCGGTGCGGATATGTAGTGATCGATCCGACCTTTATAAAGGATCCCAATACGGGTGCCTTTTCCGGAATTGTTTATGAGTTGATGGAAGAAATAGGGAGCATTTTGGACCTTGATATTGAGTGGACTGAGGAAGTTTCCTTTGGAACCGCTATTGCGGGGCTGCGCGCGGGACGGTACGATGCCATATGTTCTTCGCTTTACGCGCGTCCGAATGTCATGAAGGATTTGGAGCTGACGGAACCCTACTATTTCGTGCCTATTAACGTCTACGTCCGCAAGGGGGACCGGGACCGGTTTCAGACATATGACGACCTGAACAAGCCGGATGTGAAAATATCTTACATGGACGGGACGATTCCGGCTCTGATCAAGCGAACCGATTTTCCATCGGCTGGCTCGCTGGCGCTCCCGGACTTTAATTATTCAGATATTTTATTGGGGGTTTCGACAGGCAAGGCTGACGTGACGTTTGTGGAGCCCTCGATCGCGCTGGCGTATATGGATAAGAACCCGGATACGCTGGAATTGCTTCCTGCACTGAGTCCCGTTCGGTTTTTTCCGAATGTTTTTGGTGTGTTGAAGGGGGAGCACGACTTGAACACGATGCTGAGCTGGGCTATTCGTTATCTGCAGTATAACGGTCAGATTGAAGCGATCTTGCAAAAATACGAACGCTATCCCGGTTCTTTCGTGAGGGTTTCCAAGGCCTACGTCATGCCGGAGTGATTGTTACGGGTGACTCAATTTTTTTGAAAGAGAACATGAAAACACCTGATTATTCCGGTCTTGGGTTTGAGATCACGCACTGCGCCGCGGAGGGCAAAGCCCGGGTCGGGCGCTTGAAAACCCCGCATGGTACGATCGAGACTCCGAATTATATCTTTTGCGGGACGAAGGGCGCGATCAAGGCGCTGTCGCCCCAGCAAATGCGCGAGGCCGGAACAGGCATCATCCTGGGCAACACCTATCATTTGATGATCCAGCCGGGGGCGGATCTGATCGAACGGATGGGGGGACTGCACGAGTTTAACCGCTGGGACGGGCCGATGATGACCGATTCCGGGGGGTTTCAGGTGTTTTCGATGGGGCATGGGTCTTGCGCCGACGAAATCAAAGGCCGGAACAAGGGCAAGAGCGAACGGAAAAGCCTGCTGAAGATCACGGAGGAGGGCGTGGCCTTTCGTAGCTACCGGGACGGCCGCAAGATGCTGTTGACGCCGGAAGGCTCCATGGGGCTGCAGCGTCAGATCGGCGCGGATCTTGTCTACCAATTTGACGAATGCACCCCGTACCATGTGACGAAGGACTACACCGCGAAATCCATGGAACGCTCCATGCGCTGGGGCGACCGGTGTCTTGCGCAGTTTGAAAAAACGCAGACCGGACGGCAGGGAGTCTACGGTATTATCCAGGGCGGGGTCTATCCGGACCTCCGGAAGATCAGCGCGGACTACACGGCCGATCGGCCCTTTTTCGGCACGGCCATCGGCGGTTGTCTGGGCGGCAGCGACGAAGAGATGATCGCAACCGTGGAGGCCTGCGTTCCCTCCCTCCATCCGGACCGGCCGGTTCATTTTCTGGGGATCGGTCGGATTCGCGACGTGTTCATGTTCGTCCGGCGCGGGATCGACACGTTCGATTGCGTCATGCCCACCCGGATTGCGCGGCACGGCATGGCCCTGATGAAGGGGCACCCGGGGGAGCGCATTAATCTGATCAACACGCAATATAAGGAAGACGGGGAGCCGCTGGACCCGGCGTTGGACATCCCCGCCAGCCGGGATTTCTCAAAAGCCTATATCCATCATCTGTTCAAGGCGCAGGAGATTTTGGGCATGCAAATCCTCGCCCAGCACAATGTCGCCGTTATCAACCGCCTGATGCGCGAGGTGCGGGAAGCGATCAAAACCGATACGCTCGATGCACTGGAAAAAGAATGGCTCGCATGAGAGGTCGTTAACCAATCGGACAGATTTTCCCGCTATGTTGGGGGGAAGGGAAAAAAGGACGATGGCAGGCAGATCACCATGAACGCGACGCATACAAACGAGAACGCACATCATCGGCTTGTCCTGGTGATGGAGGTTTATGTCACCTGGCAGGGGGACGTTCTGCGTCAGGTTTTCTACCCCGGGATCGAAGACAAGAGCCGGGACATCGCGCCTCCCCCGCCGGTGGAGGAGTTGGCCGACCTGCAGAACGACTTACACGAAAGCGCCGCACGATTGCTGGAGGCTTCCGGAGGGGGCAAAGACGTTTCCGTCGCTTTGTTCGGGGCATTTATGGATTTATACGATCGGTTCATGCATCAATTGCGTCGGTTGGAGCAGGGCGGAGAGGGCTCCGACCTGGTCACCGGTTTGCGGGCGGCCGACACGATTATCCCGGACATGGCGCAGGAAATGGAACGGCTGGCCCGTCAAGGCAACCCCTTTTGCGTCGTTTTGGCTCAAATCGACCATGCGGACCGGGTTCGGAGCTTGACCGGGCCGGAGGCGTTCCCCGCCGTTTTGAAGAAGGTCGCGGGGCTTGTGAAGAAGTGCCTCCGTTCCTTTGACGACGCTTATTACGCCGGTCGCGGAGAATTCGTCATGAGCTTGAAACACACAGATTCCAAGGGGGGCGGGACGGTCGTTAAACGCCTGACCGACTTCTTGAAGGAAGATCCGATCATTCTGGAGGAGAACGGAAAGTTTTATCCTCTGACCCTATCCTGTTGCGTTTCGGAACCCGTGCCGGAGGACCGCCCCGGGGGAATCCTGGCGGATATGAGGGCCGATCTTGCCCGGTATCAGGAAGACGAGGAGCGCACGCTCGAGCATGTTGAACAAAGCCCTTTGCAACGCTACGTCAAGGGTGTGGGCGAGGGGGGCGACTCAGAACAGCCATGACCGACCCGGACACAGAGACAGACGCGTGCGACCCTTCCGAAAACGTCGATTACAAGGCACTTTTTCTGGATATGCCGTATCCTCGTTTTTTTCTCATATGCAAGGGGGAGGGGGAATGCGCCCAGGTTCTGGAGTGCAACAACAAGGCGCTGGAATGGTTTGGCGGGTTGTCCCGCGGGGATGTCCTGGAGCGGACCTTGAGCGACATGCTGGATGAACAAACCGTCTCCCTGTTTCGGGAAGCCGTCGGAGAAGCGACCAAAAAGGGCCGCCCGGTATCCGTGGAACTTCTTTCCGAGCCCGGTGTGCCCGCCGGAATCGGCGGATTTTACGTGCGGCCCTGCTACGATGCCCGCAAGAAGGCTTTCACGACCTTCGACGTGACGGCTTATCCCGCTGATGAAACGGGGGCTTCGCTCGAGCGCGAACGGGACGACGCCATATCGCTTTTGACATCGGTTTTCGATGTGAGCGAAGTCGGGATCGTTGTCACGGACGCCGACCAGAAAATCGTCCGGGTCAACGACAGCTTTGTACGGATCTACGGCTGGGGCCGGGGTGAGCTGATCGGAAACCCGTTCCTCGACGTCGTCGTGCCCGAAGAGCGCGAGCGGGCCCGCAAGCAGCACAGCGAGTTCGTTCGCAGCGGTATTCGGGCTTCGGGCGAGATGCGGCTTCTGCGCAAGGAGGGCGTTCCCGCCAACGCGCTGTTTACGACGGCGGCGCTGGAGCTGAGCCACGGGCGGCGGTTCCAGGTGACGACGATCATGGATATCACCCTGCGCAAGCAGATGGAGCAATCCCTGCGCCGGGCGAAGGAGATGGCCGATGCCGCGAACCAGGCGAAGTCCACGTTTCTTGCGAATATGAGCCACGAGCTGCGCACGCC
>JAGRJZ010000164.1 GCA_020442505.1 Alphaproteobacteria bacterium
GTGCCTCGTCGAAAGCCGCAACGGCCTCTTCCTTCCGATCGTTCGCGGCCAGAATAACGCCGTGATTGATCCAGCAGCCAATATCCTCAGGAGCGGTCGTTACAGATTTTTTGCTGAAGTCCAAAGCTTCTTTCACGTTCCCCCGCTGATAAAGCAGCAACGACAAATAATGCACAGTAGGATAATGATCCGGCACGGCTTTCAAAATGTCGCGATAGGTCCGGTCCGCGATGATCAGGTTGCCGGCCTGGTGATGCCCCTGCGCAAGGTTAAGCGCCTCGTCGAGTGTTACTTCATGTGCGTCTTTTTTTTGCTGCGTTGACACGTCGTAATTCTCCTGAAAGGTAAATCTTGTTACTGACCCGACACACTAAAATTTTCTCCCGGCGGAGTAAAGGGAATTGTCCCTTTGCGTATCCCCAGGCAGGGCAGGTGAGGAGCAAACTGTGGATAAGTCGTGCATAACATATTCTAACTGCCTGAATTTCCTTTGGGAGTATTTTTCCTCTTCCGACTTGACGGCACCCCGATATCGGCCGTACCCTTGTTATGGGGGCGAATCACCCCCGGGGCTTGTTATTATATCAAATTCAGGATCCTTCCCACATGTCCGGGATCTGGACTCGCGCGCTGGCGTCCGCTGGCGTGCAGCATATACGCAAGAACTGGTGTCAGAGCATGGTGTCCATGTTCTGCGTTTTTGCGTTGTCATCCTGCGGCCCCGTCTCTCCCCCCTGGAACGGTCAGGAAAACAAGCCCCAAGACATTTACCAGACCGCTTCCGCCGCCCGCGCGACCACCGCCTCACAGCAAGCTGATCCCTTGTTGGCAAGCCCCCCCGGTGCCGGGCAAAGACCGCCTCTCCTCCCTGAAAATGTCCCCGGAGAGGGGGCCTATACCTCGGGTGCGCCGCCCGGGCTACAGCCTCCGCGCGGTGTTAATCTCGAAACGCTGTTCGCGCAGAAAACGCGCACAACCGAGGAACGGTTCCAGCGTCTCGAGGGGGCCGTCATCGACATGCGCAGCGATTTCGACCGGATGATGCCGGCGATTATGCGTTTGACGGCCGTGGAGTCGGACATCTCCGCGTTGCTGGAACAGCTTGAGACGATGATGGATGTTGCGCCTCCGCCGACGGAATCCTTCGAAGCCCCGACCGACCAGCAAGCCCTCCCCCTGCCGCAACAGAACGTCGCGGCCGCGCCGGCGCAGGACGCGCCGCCTCCAAAGGTGGTCGTTGGCCCGCCGGAGATCAAGCGGCTCCGGATCGGGGAGCATCCGGACCGGACTCGTCTTGTGCTGGATCTGAGTGCGTCGTCCCCCTATCGCTACGACCTCGATAACAGCGAGAATCTGCTGGTGATAGAGTTGCCGGAGGCCGGCTGGAACGGTCGTACAAGCTGGCAAAACGACAAAGCGCCGTTAATACGCTCCTGGTCCGTGCAACCGATGGAAAACGGGAAGGGAAGCCGGATTATCGCCGTCTTGAAGCATAACGCGTCCGTGATCGACGATATGGCCATCAAGGCCAACGGTTATCAGGATCATCGGATCGTCATCGATTTAACAAGCCCCTCTTTGCATCAACGGGAAGGATCGAAAGGAACGCCTATGAAGAAGTAGAAAGGAAAGAAAAAGCATGACAACACGAAAAACCGCGCTGGTCACTGGTTCCACCAGCGGTATTGGATTGGCCGTTGCGACCGCTATGGCGCAGGCCGGAATGAACGTCGTCCTGAACGGGTTTGGCGATCCGGCGGCGATCGAATCCGTGCGCGCGGATCTCGAAAGCAACTATGGCGTAACCGTCCTCTATCACGGGGCGGACATGAGCAAGCCGGACGAGGTCCGTGCCTTGTGCCAGAAGGCCTTGGATACTTTTGGCGCGGTCGATGTTCTCGTGAACAATGCCGGCATCCAGCATGTCAGCCCGATCGAATCGTTTCCGGAGGAAAAATGGGACGCAATCCTGGCGGTTTCCCTGTCCTCCGCCTTTCACACGTGCAAGGCTCTGGTGCCGGGCATGCGCGAAAAGGGCTGGGGCCGGATTGTGAATATAGGCTCGATCCACAGCCTGGTCGCGTCCGCGAACAAGGCGGCCTACGTCGCGACCAAGTTCGGATTGCTGGGCCTGACGAAGGTCGTGGCGCTTGAGACGGCAAAAGACAACATCACGTGCAACTGCGTTTGTCCGGCCTATGTCGACACGCCCCTCGTCCGCAACCAAATCCCCGGGCAGGCTAAAACGCATGGCATACCGGAGGAGGATGTCATCGAAAAAATCATGCTCGCCCCGCAGCCGGTGAAAAAGCTTGTCGCGCCGGCGGACCTGGCGGCTTTTGTTCTGTTTTTGTGCAGCGACGCCGGGCAGAATATAACCGGTGCGGCCTTGCCCGTAGACGGGGGCTGGACGGCGCAATAAAATCGGTCTAGATATTTTCGCAATCGGGAAATCCGGTCCGTTGTGATTTTCTACCTTTATATAAAAACGAGCGGTGACCATGCAAAAGAAACTGATCAAGGCGGCTTTAAAAGCCCTTCCCCCGAAAACGCCCGAGGCCGGCCATCGTTTTCTCGAGGCCTTCTACGCACAGGTGCCGGCCGAGGATCTGTCCCTGA
>JAGRJZ010000165.1 GCA_020442505.1 Alphaproteobacteria bacterium
GAGCCCCTTGTTCATCATCGTGGCGCTATCGACGGAAATTTTCGCGCCCATCGACCAGTTCGGATGCGCAACGGCCTGCCGGGGCGTCGCGGTCGCCATTTGCGCCTTCGTCCACGTTCGAAACGGCCCCCCGGAGGCCGTTAAAACGACTCTCTCGATATGCGCTTTGTTGCGATGATCGAAGCACTGAAAAATCGCGTTATGCTCGCTATCGACCGGCAGAAGAATCGTCCCGTGCCGTTTCGCCGCGTCCAAAACCAGCGGCCCCGCCGCGACCAGCGGCTCCTTATTCGCGATAGCCACGATCCGGCTGTGTTCAACGGCATTCAAAAGCGGCTCCAGCCCGGCCATCCCGACGATCGCCGCCATCGTCCAGTCCGCGGGACGCGCCGCTGCCGCCAGCAAGGCCTCCCGCCCTGCCGCAGCGCCGATCCCGGTCCCCGCCAATGCGGTCTTCAGGGTCGCATAGGCCGTCTCGTCGGCCACGACCGCGTGCTTCGCGTTCAGGGCGACCGCCTGAGCGGCCAGCGCCTCCGCGTTGCGATTTGCCGTGACGACCTGCACGTCGAACAAGTCCGGCGCGGATAAAAGCAAATCTGCCGTGCTCCGCCCGATCGAGCCCGTCGCCCCCAGAATATGAACGGTTTTTGGCATTTTTTCCTCTTGTAGGAAGATAACGCTCTACCCTAGCGCGAGCACAAAAAACATCAGAAACGACACCAGCAAAAAGGAATCGATCCGGTCCAAAATGCCCCCGTGACCGGGGATCAGATCGCCCGTGTCTTTCACGTTTACCTTACGTTTGAAAAAGGAGATCATCAAATCCCCCGCCTGTCCCAGCATCCCGACCACGCCGCCGACGGCTCCGAACACCAGCGCCGCCCCGATCATGTGCCCCGACAACAGGTGAACGATCAACAGCCCCAGAAAAGGCGTGACAAAAGCGCCGCTCAGTCCGGCCCAGGTCTTGCCGGGGCTGATCTTCGGGGCCAGTTTCGGGCCGCCGATCGTTTTGCCGAAAAAATAGGCGCCGATATCGCTGGCCCAGATGACCAGAGTCAGGACGAAGGGCGCCGGAGCTCCCTCCACAGGGACATCCCGCTCCAGCAGATAAAACCCGGCAAAGGCAAACAGGATATAAACCGCCCCGATCCCGCCGAAAAGAATCGGTTTTTCGGATCGCACGGCCATTTTATACCATTCATGCAACGCCAACACCCCGGCTATCGCCAGAAGCGCGTCGAACAGCCACCCGCCCCGATACATTACCGCCAGAACCGCCGGGGCCAGGAGTAACGCCGATAAAACCCGAATTTTCAATGAGTTCCCGTCGAAGCGCGCCATTGTTTTCTATCGGTCTCCCATGCCCTTTTTACTCCCTCCCCGCGCCAGTCAAACAGCCGAAACGGCGCTCCCGCGTCGCATAATCCGCCAGCGCCGTCGCCAGATCCGCCTGGCCGAAATCAGGCCAGTACGTCCGGGTAAAATAAAGCTCCGCATAAGCGCACTGCCAGAGGAGAAAATTGCTCAAGCGCTGTTCCCCGCTGGTGCGGATCAACAAATCCGGATCGGGGACCCCGTCCGTCATCAACAGGCCGGAGAAATATTCATCCGCCGCATTAATATCCGGATTTACCCCTTTGTTTTTACAGAGATTTGCGAAATCACTTGCCGCTTGTAAAATCTCGTTCCGGCCGCCGTAATTCAGGGCGATGACAACCGTAATCTTATCGTTCCCGGCGGTCAGCGTTTCGGCCTGCTCGATCAAAGTGACAATATCGGACGAAAGCTGCGTCCGAT
>JAGRJZ010000166.1 GCA_020442505.1 Alphaproteobacteria bacterium
CGTCGGTCAGGTTGACGGCGTTGCTTGCCCCAACCATCACCAGCAGTGCCCAGGGAATAAAAAACCAGCCCAGATTGATAAAAAAGTGCTTGAGGAACGGAATGGCCACGGCCGTTTCGATATCAGCCGGCAAGGCTTGCATAATGCCCCAGGTCGCAATCCCGCCGATCACGAACTGGCCCAGCAGCTTCAGCTTTCCCGGCAGGCCTTTGGAGTTCTTTTTTGAGACCTTCAGATAATCGTCCGCGAAGCCCAGCGCGCCGTATCCGACCATCACCAGAACCGCATACCACACCAGTGGATTGGTCAGATCGGACCAAAGCAGCGTCGATAAGGTCACGGAGACCAGAATCATCAGCCCGCCCATGCTCGGCGTGCCGGCCTTATGGGCGTGGGTATCCTCCAGATATTCGCGCACATTACTTGCGCCCGCTTGCAGGGTCTTGAGCCACTGGATCATCGCCGGACCGATCAGAAAGCTGATCAGCAGGGCCGTCATGACCGCCGCGCCGCCCCGGAAGGTCAAATACCGGAACAGGTTGAAAATAATATAGTCATCGCCCAAAGGGGCCAGAAGGTTATAGAGCATTTAAAACCTTTCAAACCATTCAGCCGTATAATCCAAAAGCGTATCGCATGTATCGCCGTTGTTAAAACAATGATCCGCGCCGTCCACAACTTTCCGCTCGTTCAACGGATGCCCGGCGGAGTGGTAAGAATGTTTGTCGTGAATGAAAAACTGGTCCTTCGCCCCCGCGCTTATAACCTGAATCGGCACGTTGAGGCTTTCGGACAAAGCCAGACAGGATTTTTCGTCGTAAAGCCGGGATTCAGAAACCATCTCCTGAGAGACAATCAGCCAGACGCCCCAGTCAAAATACGTCACACCGTTCTTTTGCCGCAAAAAATCCGCGTCCCATATCCGCGGAAGGTCAAAGCTCGGGTCCCATAAGCTCAGTGCCGTTGCCTGTCTGGGCTGGGCCACCATGATGCTCGGTCCGCCATAGCTATGACCAATCAAGAATTTTTTCTTATAATCCGAGGCTTTTTCTTTCAGCACCGTTCTCACGTCATCCGCGTGAGTCTGTAAAGTGCAATAAAATAACCGCCGCGCTTTTTCTTCCCATGAATAAAGATTGAAACGAACGACGTCATATCCTCTCGCGGGAAAAAACTGCGCGGCCCTTTTGTAGCGATAAAGATCCCTATCCCCGCTCAGATCATGCACGATCACGATGCATTTGTCCGCGTTTCCGGATTCTTGCGCATAATTCGTCACGCCGTAGATCAAATGCCCGTCATCGGTCGGGAGGGTCCATTTTTCTTCACGAACACTTTTCATAGAAACACATCTTAATTCTTTGTTTTTATTAATATTTTTGCAATTCTTTAAGTTCGGTCGCCGTTCGGCTTACAAATGTCTTTTTCCTTGTTTTTCCAACAGGATAAACTATAGGCTTAAAATCCTAATTCTGCAACCCTTTTTATCCTTCCGGCGCACGCAGAACCTCCATGGTTAAATCACGTGTTTTGCTTAGCATCATTACGTCCCCCGGCGCCAGAATGTCAGGAACGATTTGTTGCATATCCGTTTGTATCACGTTTTTACCCGTTCCCGGCGCGCGCGTATAGACCAGTCGCACATCCGCCGTATGGCCGGGCAGCGCCGCCCAATCCCCGCCCCAGTCATTCGCCGCTTCATGGCTCAGATGACTCAGAATCGCGATCCGCTTGGCGCCACGACCTGGGTCCACCATCGCCAGCACCCGAAAGGCTTTGGTCGAACGGGCACAGGATACGCTCACCGTGTCGGACAACAACACAACCGGGTTTTCCTCCGCCGCGGCGCCGTAGCCGCGCGATTCCCGGCCTCTACTCCTCTCCAGCGCACGGGCCGCCTTCGGAAGATCCCCGCCCAACGCCGCCGTGACCTCCAGTGCCGCCAGCGCCTGAAGCGCGACGCCCCGCCCGGGCACCGGCAGGTTCAACACGATTTCCGTCTTCCCTACAAACGCACGCAGACGCGTGCCGTTCGCGGCCTCCAGATAAGCCTGCAAACGCACGGTTTCAAGCGCCTCGACCGCGAGCGGCGCGGACACGCTCAGCGACGTCGCGATCTCCATGGATTCACAGGACGATCCAGGCGCCTCCTCCAGCAAAACATAATCCGCACCGGGGGGCAACGCGGCCAGATCCGTCATCATATGCCCGGCCGCCAGACGTACCGTTGCGACCGCGCCCACCGTCTGAAGCGCCGCGGCAAGCAAAGCGCCCAAGCCGTCCCGCGCCCTTCCTCGCACGGAAATCCGACGAGCGCCGCAGCGTTTCAACCCGGCCGCCGCCAGACGGTGCAGCGCCGCCAGTGGATCGTCCACAATCATGAGCGGATGGGTTTTTTCCATCCCCGCGGGCCAGATGCTCACTACGGCCCCCGCGGCGCCTCTTTCAAAGGCCTGCTTTAAATCGTCCCGACCCGATACGCCAAGCAGCACGAACAAGTCGCCCGGCCGCACGGATCCGGGCGCTGTCGCGATTCCCTGCGCTTGCCACGGCATGGTCGAAAGCCCGCCCGTGACGTTGTCCGCCTCTTTTGAAGACCAAAGACTTGTCATTTACATCTCCTTTATTGCTTTACGGACTTCGTCCGCGTCGTTAAACGGGTCCACCCGGTCCTGAAAAATCTGGCCTTCCTCGTGCCCCTTCCCGGCCACCAGCAAGACATCCCCGGCGGCCAGCATCTCTACCCCGGCCTTGATTGCATCCCGCCGATCATCGACCTCCCGCGCCCCGGTGCCGCCCCCCGCCAGAACAGCGGCGCGGATGGCGGCCGGATCCTCTCCGCGGGGATTGTCGTCCGTGACGATCACATGATCGGCCAGATCGGTCGCTATGCTCCCCATCAGGGGTCGTTTGCCCTTGTCCCGGTCGCCCCCGCAACCGAAAAGGCAGATCAACCGCCCCGGCGTATGAGGACGCAGCGCGCGCAAAACCATTGCAAGCGCGTCGGGCGTATGGGCGTAATCGACATAGACCGCCCCCGTCGGATGACCGGGGATCAGCTCCAACCGGCCCGGCGGACGCTTGAGAGCAGGAAGAAAATCAAAAATACGATCCGTTTCGAATTTATTTTCTGCCATCGCCAGACCAACCGCGCACAAGACGTTCATCGCTTGGAATGCGCCGACCAGCGGCAGATGAATCGTCCGCACCATGCCGTCGATCTGCAAGGTCACGTCCTGCCCGTCCGGCTTTGGATCGAGGGCGATGAGTTTAATTCCATCCCCCTGAAAACCATAGGAAATCTCGCTCAAGCCCCGGCTTTTGACGATCGCATGAAGCGCCTCGTATTCCGGTACGTCGGCGTTCAGCACCGCTGCGCCCCCGTCTCTCAGAAGATCCGAAAACAGGCGCGCCTTCGCGGCCAGATAGCCCGCCATGTCCTCATGATAGTCCAGATGATCCCGAGACAAATTCGTAAAACCCGCCGCGGAGAGGGTCAGCCCGTCCAGGCGAAACTGGTCCAGGCCATGGCTGGACGCCTCGAGCGCCAGATGCGTCACACCCGCCGCAGCCATGTCCGCGACCATCGCGTGCAGCGCCACCGGATCGGGCGTGGTCATCGCGCCGGGCCGCGTCATCCCGGCTCCCCGGACCCCGAGGGTCCCGAGCGAAGCAGCCTCCAGCCCGGCCATTTGCCAAAGCTGCCGAGTAAAATGCACAGTCGACGTCTTGCCGTTCGTCCCGGTCACCGCCGCGATATAGACAGGCTGAAGCCGGTAAAACCCCGCCGCCGCGAGCGCCAGATCACGATGCGGGTTGTCCGAGACGACCAGCGAAACGCGGGTATCGTCTGCGGGAAGCAGTGTCCCCGCCGGCCCCAGGATCGCCACCGCGCCGTTGCGAATAGCATCGGCGATGAAGGCCCGCCCGTCATATTTGCGCCCCGGCAGAGCCGCGAACAAGAACCCCGGACGCACCTGGCGGCTGTCTTGCGTGACCCCCCGAATTTCAGGATCATCACCGCCGCCCGGCAAAGACACTATATCACTCAGACGCATGGACACCGCTCTCTCCTTCCACATGCACATATTGGCTGAGGGACTCTGCCATATCCCCCCGGGCGGGATTCTCGGGGGCGATCCCCAACAGCGCGCCCATCGCCGCGATCACCTTTCCAACGGCAGGCGCCGCGACCCAGCCGCCCGTCGCATAGCCGAAGCTTTCCTTCGTGCCATGCGGGCCGTCCAGCATGATAAAGACCGCGTAACGCGGAGCGTCCATCGGGAAAAACCCGACAAAAGAGGAAATGAGATGTCGCCGGCTATAGCCCCCGGCGGCCGGTTGTTCCGCGGTTCCTGTTTTCCCGCCGACCATATAGCCGGGCACGTCGGCGTGTTTCCCGGTCCCCTGCGCAACCACCAACCGCAAAAGCTGGCGCATGCGGTGCGCGGTCTCGGGGGAAACGACGCGAACGGCCGTCTTGGCGCAGGGCGCCGGATCACACACTTCCGCCCCCCGCCCCAGGATCAAGCGCGGCCGCACCAGCGTCCCGCCCCCGACGATGCTGGAGGCCGCCGCGACCATCTGCAACGGAGAGACCGCGATCCCGTGCCCGTAAGACGCTGTCAGCGTGTTGATATCCCGCCAGGGAGAGGGGATCAGCGGCGCCCCGACCTCGCCGATCTCAAGCCGTGCCGGTGAAAAAAGCCCCAGATCGCTATAAAACGCCTTCAACCGTTCCGTTCCCACGGCCTCCCCCATCAGTGCCGCGCCGATATTGGAGGAAACCATAAAGACCTCCGGCACGGTCAGCATCCGTTTTTCCGGGTGATAATCCGCGATCGTGAAACGGCCGACCTGAAGCGGGGCCCGCGCATCGAACTGACGCCCGAGCGATCCGCGCTGCGTGTCCAAAAGGGCTGCCGTCGAAAAAATCTTAAAGGTCGATCCCAACTCGTAAACCCCGAGGGTCAAGCGGTTGAACAACGCCGTCCGATCCGCCGTCCCCGGAAAATGCGGATCGAAATCCGGCCACGACACGGCCGCCAGGAGCTCTCCGGTTTCGATATCCAGAACGACGCCCGCCCCGCCGGTCGCGCTGAAGGTCCGGGCCGCGGCGCTTAGCTCCCGCCGCAAGATATGCTGAACCCGCACATCCAAAGTCAATTCCAGGGTTTTTTCGCCCGCGGCCAAAAGATTATCAAAACTGCGCTCCACCCCGGCCAGCCCGCGCCCGTCCACGTCCGTATAGCCCACTATATGCGGGGCCAAATCGCCTTGCGGATAAATCCGGCGGTATTCGGTCTTGAACCCCAGCGCCGGAGAGCCTATCTCTAGCACCGCATATTGCTCGGCCGGGGTCAGGTTGCGTGACAGCCAGACAAAGCGCCCCTTGCGTTGCAGCCGTTGCAGCATATCTCCGTACGACACGTCCGGTAGAGCCCGCACCAATGCAGCGGCCAGCGCGGCCGGGTCCCGAACCAGCGCCGGATCGACGAACAAGGACGGCGTTTCCAGCGACGTCGCCAACAACACGCCGTTCCGATCGACGATATTCGCCCGGGGAAGCGGATCAACGCTTTCGGCGAGCGTTGCGCCGATCTCGACGCCCCCGTCTCTGCGAAAAGCGTCCCCCTGGATCACCGTCAAATCCACCAGCCGCGCGGCGATCAAGATAAACGCCAGCGCGAAGAAAGCCCCGAGCAACACCAGCCGCCCATGCGCCCGTTCCAGAGCCGACCGGCGGGAGCCGACGAGTTTCATGACATGACGGGCAAAGGGAAACGCGTTTTTCATGGCGCGCCCTCAGTCCGGCCCAGATGATCCAGCAGATCCTGAAAATCCCTTTCCGGGGCAATCGTTTCGGCGGCTGTGGGCGCAGAAACCGGAACCACCGCAGAGGCTTGTTTTGCCACATACACAAAAGCAGGCTTGCGGGTCGGAAGCATGGGGACAAACGGATCGGGCAACGCAGCCACACCGGCAGCGACATACCCGGCTGTGGGCGCGCTCATCGCCAGAGACTCCCACGCCAGCGTCTCAAGCCGGGCCGGCCGGTTCAGATAATCCCACTCCGCCTGCAAAACGCGAATGGATTGCGTCTCGCGCAGCGCCGCGTAATAGAGCGCCCGCAACCGCACTTCGTCCTGCCGTACAGCCTGCGACGTCCAGAACAGCGCAACCCCGGACAAAACCGCTGCAGCCACACCCAAAAAGACGGACAAACGGAGCAGCTTCATGCGACGACCCTCCCCTTCTGATCCGTCCGGATTCCGGCGCGCAGACGAGCGGAACGCGAGCGAGGATTGCCCGCGACCTCCGCATCGGAGGGAAACACAGCCTTCCGGAACGGCAGCGTAAAAAGAGTGGGGGCACGCCGCCCGGCATCCGGCAGATGACGCGACGGCGCGGAGCGCCGCCCGCTGGCTTCTTGCAAAAATCGTTTAACGATCCCGTCTTCCAGCGAATGAAAGGCGACGACCACGAGCCGCCCGCCGGGATTCAAAAGCTCCGCGGATTCGTCCAGCAACGTCTCGATCTCGGCCATTTCGGCGTTCACATGAATACGCAAGGCCTGAAAGCTGCGGGTGGCCGGATCGCTCTGATCCTTGGGTGTGCGCGGCAGAACGCTCCGGATAATTTCCGCCAGCGCCGTCGTCGTTTCGATCCGGGCCTGCTTGCGCGCCGCCACAATGGCCCTTGCGATCCGGCGGGATTTACGCTCATCCCCGTAGCGATAAAGAATATCGGCGATTTCCTCTTCCGGATAGGAATTCACGACGTCGGCCGCGCTTTCCCCTCCGCCATGCTGGTCCATCCGCATGTCGAGCGGCCCGTCGAAGCGAAAGGAAAACCCACGCGCCGCACCGTCTAGCTGCATTGAGGAGACACCCAGATCGGCGACGATCCCATCCACCCGGTCGTAGCCAGCTTCCGCGGCCAGCGTCGCCGCCGCGCTAAACGGCCCGTGGCACAAGATCAGGCGATCGCCGTATCGTGCCTTCAGAGCCGCGCCGGCCGCCAGCGCCGTTTGATCCCGGTCGATCGCGATCACGGTACAGGCGGCGGACTCCAAAATCGCCCGCGTATAGCCCCCGGCGCCGAAGGTCGCGTCGATATAGACCGCCCCGTCCGCAGGCCGCAACACCGCCAGAACCTCTGCCAGCATCACGGGAATATGGTACGGCACAGCGGCGTTGGTCATCGCTCCCCTCCCCTGGGCAGGGTCAGGCCCTTGGCCCGAATCTCCTCCCGCGCGTCGATCTTCCGCGCCTCGAAAGCGGCCGGCGCCCATAGCTGAAACTTTCGGCCCATTCCGACAAACGCGACCTGATCGCCGATCCCGCCGAAATCCATCAAATCCGGCGGCAGGATCACACGCCCCTCCCCGTCGAAGGGCAAGGGCGCGGCCTCCCCGAAGATCGCGGTGGCCAGATCGTCCTGCGCGGCGGAAAACAAATCGAAATGATCCAGGCGGGCGGAAATCTCCTCCATCGTGTCCATACCGAAACCTTCCAGACATTCATGCGCGTGAGAGCGGAACAACACGATCCCGGCAAAATCCTGTCCGGCCAAAGCCGCACGGAAGGAGGCCGGCACCGAGACCCGGCCCTTCTTATCGACTTTGTTGATGTAGGTTGACAGAAATAAGGACATTTCCCCTCTCTTGGGAAAAATTGGATATTTATGGGATAGCATGGGATTTTATGGACGGTCAATCGCAGAAAGCAAGAGAAAAAAGAACAACCCACAGGTTTTTGCGTACTATACGCACCACAAGAACGTCGTGGTCGCCGTGGCGGCTTATGGCCATCCGCTTTCTAACGGGAACAGCTATAACCCGATTGACAAAAAGACAGCCCCGCTGGCATGAGCTCTCCATGAAAAACAATTTAATTTTTCATAAAAATATCAATTTTTTTCAAAAAACTTTTCCGGGGCGAAATTATATATTCCATAACTAGAAATTTGGTTTTTCAAAACTTTGGGTAGAAATACAACTTTTAGTTGTTATATTTAATATTAACATACTGAAAAACATAGAAAAAAATATTGACTTTTTACAGAACAACATGCTAAACATAACACCATCAGCCACGGATGAACCGGGCGATACAAAAAACCAGTTGTGTGTGGGGAGATTAATCATGTTGGCACTGATCCTGATGCTTGTTTTGGGCGTGACCGGCGGACTGTTTGCAGGAACCATTCTGTACACGGCGCATAAAGCCGCCAAGATCGACCATTTGCATGGCATCGTTCAACAAATGTGGGACGCGCCCCTGTCGCTTTAGACAGGCGCACATCTTGCGAAAAAACAAAAAACCGCCCTTGAGGACAAACCCTCCAGGGCGGTTTTTTTATCGAAAAGCCTGTAAGCCGGGTTTTGTACCTGACGAATCAGGCGATGGCCATTCATCTGGGACGTCCGTTGCCGGACGCCTCGAGCGACCTACCCGGGCCGCGATGCGGAAACGCACCGTAGGCGGCCCCTATTTGGTCTTGCTTCCGGCGGGGTTTACCATGCCGTTTTTGTTACCAAAAACGCGGTGCGCTCTTACCACACCTTTTCACCCTTACCCGGCCTC
>JAGRJZ010000167.1 GCA_020442505.1 Alphaproteobacteria bacterium
TGCGGCGATCAAGAAAAGCCGTCACATTCACTGGTGTCAGGATATATACCCCGATTTGCTGCCTGTGCTGAACGTTCCGCTTTCGCGTCGAACGATGGCTTTCTTGGAAAGGATCTCGAACAAGGCCCTGCGGCGCTGTGATAGGATCGTCACCCTCGGACGCTGTATGGCGCGGCGCCTGACGCAAAAGGGAATCGCTCCGGGGAAAATATCGGTTATTCCGAACTGGGCCGATGCCGAGCTAGGCGCGTCCCAGAAGGAAAAGGGGGCAGCTGGCGCCCGAAAAACCAGACCTCAGAAAAACGTACGCCCCTTCGAGCAGCAGCGCAGGGAAAGCGTGCCCGCCAAATTCCGGGTCCTGTATGCTGGAAATCTGGGCCGGTCCCACCCCCTTCGCAGCATTATTCAAGCGGCGGAAATCCTGGACCGGGATCATCCGGAGATCGAGTTCGTCTTCGTGGGGGACGGCCCCAAATTTAACCGTTTGGCCGAGATCAGGTCTCGCCGGAATTTACGCAATATTCGCCTGATGCCGTTTCAGCCTGCGGAGTCCTTGCGGGATTTGATGGAAAGCGGGGATGTGCATTTGATCTCCATGAAGGCGGAGACCGCCGGGCTTTTGCTTCCCAGCAAGATATATGCGGCGCTTGCGGTTGCCCGGCCGGTTATTTTTCTCGGCCCGGAACAATCCGACATCGCCCGGCTTTTAGGCGATTTCGGGGCAGGTGTCACCGTCCCGCAAGATGACGGGGTACGATTGGCCGCTTCTATTCTGCGTTATAGAGAAAACGGAGAAGAATGGTTTGCGGCCCATCGCGGGGCTCGGGACGCCGGGAAAACCTTCGTGCCGCGTGAATCGCTCAATGCCTGGCTGGCTCGGGCCCGGAACGTTGTCGGTTTACCGCCGCGCGCCGGATAAACGTAACCGTCTTTGCTGTTGAATTTACCCGCCGGCGCTTTATGATGTAGAGAACGATACAATTTCCGGAAGGTTCGCGTCATGGACGACACTACGCAAAGACCCCGCCCGCTGTCTCCGCATTTGCAGGTCTACAGGCCGCAGCTCAACACGATCACGTCTATTCTGCATCGAATAACCGGCTATGCGCTGGCGGTCGGGACGTTGATGGTCGTGTGGCTTTTGGCGGCGGCGGCTTCCGGTCCGGGGGCTTACGATTTTTTCATGACGTTTGCCGGCAGTCCCGTGGGACAGCTTCTTTGGTTCGGGTGGAGCGTGGCTTTGTTCTACCATTTATGCAACGGCATCCGGCATCTGATCTGGGACACGGGGCGGCTGTTTGATCTGAAGCATGCCGCAGCGGCGGGCTATGTGGTTTTGATCGCCACGGCCCTTTTGACGGCGCTTGTCTGGTGTCCGGTTTTCTTTGGGTAAACTTCAGTAGAAAGGATCGTGCGATGAACGCCAACCCTCAGCGCTACGAATCGGGACTGACCAAAGCCAAGGGACACGGCAGCGCCCACCACGGTGTGCACCATTGGTGGCATCAGCGCCTGACCGCGGTGGCTTCCATTCCGTTGATGATTTGGCTGGTCTGGGCCGTTGTCTATAGAATAGCGGGCGCCTCCCACGCGGAATTTACCGCGTGGCTGGCTGCGCCGCACAACGCGGTTTTGATGATCCTTGCCGTCTTGGCGATTTTCTATCACGCCGCGCTCGGGACCCAGGTCATCCTCGAAGACTATATGGGCGGGGCCATGAAACGCTGGGGCTTGATGAAGACGGCCTATTATTTCGTCGTTGCCGGCGTTATATGCGTCTTTATGATTCTGAAAATAGCTCTTTCCTGATTCAGACATTTCGTACAAAAAAACAGGGACGCGGCATGCGTCCCTGTTTTTTTGTACGAAAT
>JAGRJZ010000168.1 GCA_020442505.1 Alphaproteobacteria bacterium
GCCTTTCCATCTTGCATCATCATTTCAAAGGTATATGTATTCTCCGCGCCCGGAAATTTTTCGTCGGGCGTTTTTTCGCCCGTCAAAACGGGAATCGCCAGATAATTTTCGACGAAATCTTTATAAACGCCCAGCATTTTCAATGCATCTTCACGTGCCTCCGCAGCCGTTTCAAAGGCGTTGTGCCCTTCCTGCCACAGGAATTCTGACGTCCGCAAGAACATGCGCGTGCGCATCTCCCACCGCACAACGTTCGCCCATTGGTTCAGTTTCAGCGGCAAGTCGCGATAGGACTGAATCCAGCGCGCCATCGCATCGCCGATAATCGTCTCTGATGTAGGACGAACGATCAGGGGCTCCTCCAACGCTGCGTCGGGAGCGGGCCGCAAACCGCCCCCATCCGGGTCCTTTTCAAGCCGATGGTGCGTGACAACCGCACATTCCTTTGCAAAGCCTTCGACGTGCTCAGCCTCGCGCGACAGAAAACTGAGCGGAATAAAAAGAGGGAAATAGGCGTTTTCAACGCCGGCATTCTTGATCATCCGATCGAATATTCGCTGCATATTCTCCCACAGTGCATAGCCGTAGGGTTTGATAATCATACAGCCGCGCACGGGGGAATTCTCGGCCATGTCTGCGGCCTTGATAACCTGTTGATACCATTCCGGGAAATCCTCGTCCCGCCTCGGGGTAATCGCTGTTTTGGCTTGCTTTCCCTGTTTTTGTACTTGAGCAGTCATGGTTCAGTGTCCTCAACATCGTTATCATGTGCAAAACCCCGGTCATTTAGCACGACCAGCCCCGCGCGGTAAATCTCTATTATAATTATGCGGCGCAACTACCTGGGAAAGTGGGTTAACCCGCCTTTTCGATCTCCTTTTGCGCGGTCCATATTCGGAGCAATTGATCCAGGGAGGCGTCACGAATGGTTTTATTCTGTGATTTAAGCTCCCTTTCCAGCCCCTTGAATCTTCTTTCAAATTTCCGATTACAGTCCCGCAACGCTGTTTCGCAGTCGACCCCCAGCATGCGCCCGTAACCGATCAGGGCAAAGAGCGCGTCCCCGACCTCTTCGTGGATATTCGCCTCGTCCTGTCGAACGACCGCGACCTCCAGTTCCGCCAGCTCCTCGGCCAGCTTTTCTTCCGCGCCGGCGGGATCAGGCCACGAAAATCCGACGCGCGCGGCCCGTTTTTGAAGTTTCTGCGCGCGCATCATCGCCGGCAAGGCCCGCGTTACATCGTCTAGAGCGCTGTCGGACTCCGCACGTTTTTTCTCTTTATCCTTTTGCGCTTCCCAGATTGTGTTCAAAACCTCCGCGCCGGTGGTGGCTGTCTCGTTCCCGAACACATGCGGATGGCGATGGATCATCTTGTCCGTCACGTGGCGCGCAACATCCGCAAAGGTGAACATCCCCTCCTCCGTCGCCATTTGGGCGTGGAAGACGATCTGAAGCAGCAAATCGCCCAGCTCGTCCTTTAAGTCCTCCATATCGCCCCGCTCTACGGCATCGGCCACCTCGTAGGCTTCTTCGATCGTGTGAGGGGCGATGGAACGGAAATCCTGCTCAATATCCCAGGGGCATCCGCCGACCGGATCGCGCAGCCGCGCCATCAAGGCCAAAAGGTCGGAGACAGCGGATAAGTGTTCGAGATCACGAGGCATGGCGGCAGTGTAACGAAAAGAAAAGCCCCTTACCAGTCCGTAATAGACCGGCCCCGCGCCGGGCGTTACAGCTCGCTCAGGATTTTTTCGATCCTGGCCGCCTGTCCAAAGCTTTCATCCTCCACGAACCTGACCCGCGGGGTAAATTTCAGGTTCAAGGCCCGGTTGATATCTTTTTGAAAGGCTTGATGTTCTTCGTTCAGCGCCGTCAACAGCTCGGCCATATGCGCGCCGCCGAGCGCCATCACATAGGCCCGCGCGTGCTTTAGGTCCGGCGAAGGCCGCACTTCCGTCACCGTGATGCTGTGGCTTTCGTTCATCAAAATCTCGGTATTGAAGTGCCCGCGCCGTAGCGTTTCGGCGATCACATGCCGCAATTCCTCCCCCACGCGGAGCTGGCGTTGCGAGGGGCCGTTATTTTGATGGCTGTTCTTCATTCTTTGCTATCTTGACAATCATGAGATCATGCCAGCGTCCGGGCTTCTTCCACGGTTTCGAAGCATTCGATGACATCGCCTTCCTTGATATCGTCGTAATTTTCGAACGCCATGCCGCATTCCATGCCTTCCTTGACCTCTTTGACTTCGTCCTTGAAGCGCTTGAGGGTTTTCAGC
>JAGRJZ010000169.1 GCA_020442505.1 Alphaproteobacteria bacterium
GAAATCCTGAAGCGTCGCGCTGACCGCGCTGTGATCCAGGTTCATCACCGGCACCATGCCGTGCGTGGATTTGGTGGAAGCGGTACCCTTGCCGACCTTCTGAAAGACGGCGGAGGAGCCCTTGACGTTATTGATCGTGCGCACCGTGTTGCGGAGCTTTGAGCCCTGGCGCTGATAGGCCGCGTGCACTTCGCTTTCGAATTGCTTGATAAAGGCCTGGTCGATTGTTGTTGACATATTGTCACCTCATACGCGATTGATGGTTGAAGGAAAAACGCCGTAGACCGGTTCTCGCAGCAAAAAGCCTGCGGCCGGTTCGGGCGGAAGACAAAAAAACCGGGCGGCGCGAGACGCCGTTCTCCGGTTTTTAAATTGGAATGATGATATTGCCGTTTCTGTTAGAAAGCGGACGGCCAGAAAATCCCCGATTTGCATTTCTTCCCGATCCGGAGTATAAAGACATAAAAGAATAAAAAGTTTGCAATCCGGGTGTGTTTCGCTTATTTTACGGAACGTTGAAAATAAGGAGACATCGGACCATGTTTCAAGCGCTCTTTTCCAAAATGCGCGCACGCGTCAGCAACGACCCGATCGAAACCCGCCGGGCCTATCCGCGCCGCCGGGGGGATCGTTGCGTGATCGAGATCGCCGATCAAACCTTTCCCGTTGACGATTGGAGCTATAACGGCGCCCTGGTATCGGGGGACGAGCGCCTGTTCGCGCCGGGGGAGGACGTCGCCTTTACCTTGAAGTTCAAACTGCGTGACCGGATCGTCAGCGTCGCGCACGACGCGCATGTCGTACGCAAGCAAAACGGCAAGATCGCGCTGGCCTTCACCCCGCCGCCCGCCGCGGTCGTCCATGGGTTTCAGCAAGTCGTCGACGACGCCGCGGCCTCCGAATTCGCGGGGTCCCAGGCGGGATAGCCTATCCCTCCCCATAGAGCTGCCGGAAGCCTTCCGTGACCTTCGCCACGAAGGCCGGGTCGCGGTGTTTCCAGTATTTCGGGTCGCGCATCATGGATTTCAGATCCGTTGCCGCGCCGGGCTCTCCGGAATCGCCGCCCGCAAAGACCGGACCCCCGCTCTCTCCCTTCATCATGCGATAGAGCATCATCACGCCCTCGAAGGAGGAAGAAAGGTTTTCCAGAACATCGCCCGGTAAGGTCTGTTTTCCATAGGATAGCAACTGACGCGAGATCTCGGCCCATTTTTCCTTACCGCCAAAGGCCGCGATCAGCCGCTCGATCTCCCGGTCGGCCTGGAATTCTCCGGCCAGATCCAGGATCATCGGCACGAATTTCTCCGCGGCCAGATCATAGACCGCCTGGACCTGTTCGCTCGTCAAGCCCTTTTCATGCAAACGCCCGTTCACGTCCGGGTCCGGCGCGAACAGGCCGTGACTTACGTCAATCTGGTATTCCTCCGGCGTTTTCGGGCAAGCTCCGTGCGCGGACAGCTTCTTTTCCAGCGCCAGATAAGACTGCAACAGCGCCTCGGCATTAATGGTGCCGTCTTCCGGGTTTTTGAATTTTTCGGGGATCGTGTTCATAGGTGGGTCTCCTTTGGTTGAATCAATTCACGATTAGGTAGCCCTCGCCCCTACGGGGAGAAGGCTTTTTCTTTATTCCGGCCGTCGACCTGCCTCGATCATCCGCATGATCGTTGCGACCAGCGCGCGCTGCCCTTCGACATAGCGCAATTGGGAATCGTCCGCCTCCGCCGGAAAAGCGCGCAGAAACGTCATGGCCTGCAAATGCGCCAGGACCTTTTTCCCGTCCTCGCCGGAAAACAGCCGCGCATAGGCGATCTCCATCGCCCGCCGGTCGGTTTTCGGGGAAGGAAGAAGTTTGAGGGATGATTTACGGAATAGTTTCGAAAACATGGGGAAATCCTTTTTGCACATAAAAAATTCTCTCTCCCCCGTGAAGAACGGGGGATAGAGTGAGGGAGAGGAAGAGACATTGCGTTTTTCGAAAACCTGTAATAGGAAGGGAAGCTAATAGACAAATAAAATTATGTAAATATTTGTCTCAACCTTCCGCTATCCCCTCCCGTATCAAATCACTCGGGACGCCCAGCGCGTCGCCCAGGAACCTTGCCGCTTCAGGCAGATTTACCGCCGTGCTTGCTTCCGGCCCCATGGCCAATACTGACGAAATCCACGACAGGGTGTTTTGCACGTTCCTTTGCCCCTGCGCCCTTGCCAGCGGCGCGCGGTAATCCAGTTCCACGTACCGCCCGTCCAGCGCCACGTCGGGCACCTCACCGCGGCGACGGAGAATCCGGTAAGCGCGCTGGATCAACGGCGTCAACAGCTCCGCCTGTAGCCGCCCATACGTCGCGCCCAACAACAAAGCCATTTCCGCGCTGCGCTCCAGCACCTCCGTCGCCGTCATTTTCGGGCCCACGACGGGACCTAATTTATCGGCTAATAAAGCGTGCCGGATCCGTGCCCGCAGATCCTCCAGAACGATTTGCGATATATCGAACCGCCCCGGCATTTCAAGGGGTTTGAGGCCCTGCGAGCCCACCGCCTTGGGGATGATCGCGCCGGGTTTCAGCTCGATATTCGCGGGGTTCAGGACCCCGTCGTCGTCGGCCTGCCAGA
>JAGRJZ010000170.1 GCA_020442505.1 Alphaproteobacteria bacterium
CCGATGAACATCAATTTCGGCCTGTTCCCGCCGCTGGAGGGGAAAGTGAAGAAGAAAGAACGCAAACCCGCTTTGGCAAAACGGGCCTTGCTTGACCTTGAACGTTGGCGCGACGGTGACAGGTTTGCAGAGGTTGCGGCCTAAACAAGGTCAACCGTTTTGGCTGGCTTTCCCTATGATCTCCCGGATTTCCCGGCGCATTCTGGCCTTGTTGAGCTGGCGTTGCAGGTGGCGTTCCTCCCGGTCGGGGCCGGTGTAAACCGCCGCCAGGGACACCAGCGGGACGATGATCAAAAAGATCGCCAGAGCAACCTCCATCCATCCATAGGCCTGGGTCACGAGGACGAGCCCCCCCGCGATCAAGAGACCGTTTAAACCGTAGGCGAGCGGACGTAAAAACTTATTCATCGACCTGTTCTTTCTGTTTTTTTTTATGCTTTGACCGTACGGGAAAAGTGCTGGTACAGTGCCTGCTTGGTCTATCGTAACACAGAAAAAGGGACGTTGTCATGGCGCGGCTTTTTTCGCTTTTAATTCCGGTGATGATTCTCTGTATGCCGTCTGCGGCCCGGGCCAAAGACATCCCCGCAAACAGCATTATCAAGGCTGTCACGGTCTATACTGACCGGGCAACGGTCACGCGAGTCGCCGCCGTAGACGTCCCGGCCGGGGCGCAAACGGTCGTGTTCCGAGATCTTCCGGCTTTGCTGTTGCCCGATTCCCTGCGCGCCACGGGCAGCGCGCAAGCGGATGTGACGATCGGCGCGGTGGCGTCCCGGCGGGTAATCACCCGGGATCTGACATCGGAGCGGGAGCGCGCATTGAACGATCAACTGGAAACGCTTCAAAACCGGATACGCATGATCGACGCGGAAAAACAGGCGTTGGCGGCGCAGCGCGCCTTTCTGGACGGGATCGGGAAACAGGCCGTCTCGCGCACGAACGAGGCGCTGGCGGAGATGACTCTCAACCCGGATCAATGGGCCGCCGCGGCCGGGACGATCCAAAGCCAAATGGCGGAGATATTCAAGGCGGACGTGATCTATGATCTAAAAAAACAGGAAACAGGCGTCGAAATCCGCAAAGTGCAGGAGGAGCTGAACCAGCTTCGTACCGGACAGCGGGCGAGCTATGAAGTCACCATCCCGCTGGAGGCCTCGGCGGCGACGCGTTTGACCCTCTCGCTGGATTACCAGGTCCCCAATGCCGGTTGGCGGCCCTTATACGACGCTCGTCTGGAGACGGAGAGCGGCGCGCTCGACATGCTTCAATACGGCGCGGTTTATCAGCGAACCGGCGAAGACTGGAACGATGTCGCCCTGCGCCTTTCGACCGCCCGCCCGCAAAGGGGCGCGAGCCTGCCGAACCTTCCTCCCTGGTGGGTCGATTTGTGGGACAACAGCCGGAGGCAAAAATCGAACTTGTCTTCCGTGTCTTCTTTCTCATCTGACACCTGGGGCGGCCAGGGGGATTCCCTACAAGAAAACATGCTGGATGCCGCGCCCGCATTTGAAGAAGCGGCTAAAACCGCTGACTTTGCCGTAGCAAGCGTCGAAACCGGGGGATTCGTGACCGAATATAACATTCCCGGACCTGCGAACGTGCCGGCCGACGGCACGGAGACGAAGCTGATGGTCGGGACCTTTGAGACCGACACGGCGCTCAAGGTCTATGTCCGGCCGCAGCTCAGCACCGACGCCTTCCTGGTCGCGGATACGATTCTGAAGGGCGAGGCGCCCTTGTTGCCCGGGCAAGTCAGTCTCTTCCGCGACGGTTCCTTCGTCGGGAACAGCCAGATATCCCTGATGCGGCCGGGGGAAAACTTCGCGCTTTTCTTCGGCGTGGACGACCAGCTTTCCGTTACCCGCAAGGTTCTGACCGACAGCCGCAAAGACGCCGGCGTGATCGCCCGGAACAACACGCTGGAACGCCGTTACGTGACCAGCCTTCAAAACCTTCATAAGATGCCTGTGTCTCTTGTGGTTGAGGAAACCGTTCCCGCCCCGCAAAACGAAAAAATCACGCGGGACATCGTGAAGGATGAGACCACCCCCGGCTATACGGAAAATTATGAAGACACAAAGGGTCTCCTCCGCTGGGATATCGATCTTCCGCCCGGCGCGACGAAAAAAGTAGAACTGGGCTGGAAACTTTCCTGGCCAAAGGACCAAAACCTGTCCAGTTTATGACAATTCCAGGGCCGAGCCCCCCTTAGCAATTTGCTAACGTCTTGCCGTTATAATGAACAGGCTGGGGAATACGTCAAGACGAAACCATGTCAGAACCTTTTATCGCACTTTTCAACTATGGAGGGGGAATCCGGGGACTCGTTCCGGCGCGGATCATGGCCCGTATCGAAGAGGTCACGGGCCTGCCCATGACGGATATGGTGGATCTGTTCGCGGGACCGTCGACCGGATCTATCCTGAACGCGGCGCTCAACCGGCCGGATCCCCATAAACCCGGGCGTCCGCTTTATAAGGCCCGGCATCTGGTCCGGTTTTACGAACAGGAAGGCCATAAAATATTCCCCCCCGACCGGTTCCGGGAATTTCGGGGAATCGTCCATGACTTCAACAACCGCACGCTGAAACTGAACCAGTTAAAATCCCTGTTTCGCCACGGGCATTACGACCCGACGAATCTGGCGCACGCGCTGCGGAGCCTATACGGCGATACGAAGCTTTCGCAGTCTCTAAGCTCCTTGATCATCCCAACCTATAATATCGACGGGGAACAACTCGCGGTCGTGCAGGAAAAGGGCGAAGGCGAAGACGCCCCGGTCCACACCCGGAACAACGTCACCGACGAAGGCGGACACGCGCTGTGGATGAAGCATATCCGGCACGATCACCCCCACGGGGCGGGCAGGCAAACCCCCGATGTGCGGCTGTTCGACGCGGTCATGGCCAGCACCTCGGCGCCGACCTATTTCCCCTGTCACCACTTCAAGATCCGCGACCACCACAGTCTGCGCCGGCGCGAAGTCACCGGTATCGACGGTGTCATTTTCGACAATCCCTGCATCAGCTATCACGGGGCGATCCGCCCGCACGTTCCGCCGGATCGGGAACTGGTCATGATCTGCCTGGGAACGGGCTACACGAACCGCTCGGTCAAAAAGGAAGACTGGAACCGCTTTGGCGCGCTGGGGATCGTCGATCCCATGAACGACATGCCGCTTGTGAACATCTTTTTTCACGCCTCGGAATCGGCCTTGATGGACGCGTTCTCGGAGGAGCTGGGCGAAAATCTGTTTTTCTTCAACAAGACTCTGTTGCCCCGGCACACCCATGGCGGCATGCCCAGCATCCAGATCGACGACGCCTCGCCCGACAACCTCCGGCGCCTGGCCCGGTTCGCCGAGGAACTTTTAGAAGAAAACAAAAACGCCTTTGACGGCTTGTGCCATTTATTGGTCAAAGGACGAGATCGCCGCGAAAAAACAAAGAAACAAAAAGCCCCGCGTTATTTCGTCCGCTTGTTCGACCGGCGGAAAAAAACCGGAAAAGCGGGTTAAAAAACCCCGTCCAGTTTCCGTTTCAACCAGTTTTTCGGCTCCGCGACCTGTAAATGCCCGTCTTCCAGAACCAAGCGGGCATGGTGAAACCGGTCCATCATGACATGGCTATGGGTCGCAACGACGATCGTCGTGCCCATGCGATTGAGCTGTTCGAACAGATTCATCAGACGATAACCGATCTCGTCGTCCAGATTGCCGGTCGGCTCGTCCGCCAAGAGCAATCGCGGCCGCGCGATCACGGCTCTGGCGATGGCAATTCGCTGCTGCTGCCCACCCGATAAAGTCGGCGGGAGAGCGTTCATATGATCGCCCAGCCCCGCCCAGTCCAAAAGCTCGGCCACGTTGTTCCGGATCTCCTTCTCCGGTTTTCCCTGAATCCGCAGGGGCAGTGCGACATTATCGAAGGCCGATAAATGATTCATCAGACGAAAATCCTGAAACACGACGCCGATCCGCTGGCGCAGGGGCGATAGCTGCGCCCGGGAAATCCGGCCGATCTCGTGACTGAACATCGATACCCGGCCCCGCGTAGGACGACGCCCCAGATAGAGCAAAGAGAGCAAAGAACTCTTCCCCGCGCCGGAGGGCCCCGTTAGAAAATGAAACGACCCCGGGGCCAGCGAGAAACTAACGTCGCTCAGAACCTCAGGCCCGATTCCGTAACGCAGCCCCACATGTTCGAAGGTGATCATGGTGCTTCTTGCTCCCCGGCAAGAATTTGCCCTTCCAGAATCGTCAAGAGAGCCTGGCCACGGTTATAGGGGTTTTCGATTTTCTCCGCGGCGCGCAAGGCCTGCGGATACAGGCCTCGCCCGGCGCATATTTTCGAGACCGCGCCATGGGCCCGATCTCTGTAAGCCGGACTTCTGATATCCGCAATACTGAGCAAGGCCTGGTCAAGCCGTTCCGCCTTGGCCTGAACTTCCGCGACTTCTTCAAAAGCCTTGTCGCTTTGCGAAAGATTGTCGATCTTGCGGATCGTCGCCCGGGCAGAATCGTCGAAACCGGCCAAGGCCTGCCCCTTCGCCACGTAACGGAGCGCGATGGCGCGGGATTCCGGCTGAACGATCCCCGCCCCCGCCGCGACAAGCCGCCCATAGAGCGCCTGTTTGTCTGAGTCGGGAATCGTCGTACCGGCCAGGGCCACCCCGATCCCGCGCAGGGTCATGGCCTGCGTGTCCGGGTTGCCGATCAACGGCAGCAGTGCCAGCGCCTCTTCGGCGCGGCCGTCATACGCCAGCAATTTCGCGGTCTCCCGGTAAGTCTGGTCGCGCCAGACCGGCTCTGCGATCGCGGCGCCCGCTTCCCCCAGCAAACCGAACAAACAGGCCGTATCCTGGGCTTCGCAAGCAACCGGCAGGGGCGCTTGCGTGGTTCCGGCCGATACCGGCGCGCCCCCCGCGCAAACGAGGAATCCCCACAAGCACAACCAGTGTCGCAAAGAGAACGCATAAAGAATTTTCATGCCGTTTCGTCCTTTCGGGTTCAGATTCCTTTTATATCGGCTATAATCGCCGATGGAAACCAGCTTGTTGCCTCTGTTATGATTCTGACCTGTGAAAAATGCAGCACACGCTATTTGCTCTCCGCCGCCGCGCTGGGGACGGACGGTCGGCGGGTTCGTTGCACGATGTGCCGTCACGAATGGTTTCAATCCCCTGATTCTGACGATCTGGACGCACCGCCCCCGACCGACACCGAAGCGGCGGAGCCGGCAGAACCGGCGGCGGATTTAGAAACGGCCGATCTGACGGACGGCCTTGCGGAGGACGGGACGCCGGAGGAAAACATCGATCTTGTCTCCCGGGAAGTCTCTTTGGACGAAATCGGCCCGGAATCGGACCCCGTTGAAAACGATTTAGAAAGCGATATGCCGGAAGACGACATCCCCGAATCCGTGCGCCCCTTGCCGGAGGACGACCTGTCCCTCGCCCCCCTCCCTGCTGCGGACACGCCTGCCGGGCCGCATAACGGGGTCGGATACGCGGCGGCCGGTCTTGCATTTCTTGCCTTTTTTGGAATTCTTGTGGCTTTTAAGGGGCCGCTGGTCAAGGCCTGGCCGCCGATGGCAGGGCTTTACCAGCCGCTGGGGCTTTCGGTGCCCTTGCCGGGGGCGGGGCTTTTACTGGACCACGTCAAAGCCGAAACCGCCCCGGACACCTACGGCGTACCGCAGCTTGCCGTGTCGGGGACGATCGTCAATCTGACCGACCGACCGATCGCCCTGCCCCCCCTTGCCGCCTTTGTCATGAACGGGGACGAAGCTCTGGGAACGCATCCCGTTCCGCTTGAGGAAACAAGCCTTGACGGGCACGGCCTTCTCTCCTTCACGGCGACAACCGGAACTCTGCCGGACGATGCGAAGGACGTCACGATCCGTTTTGTCCTGTCCCCCGGGGAAACCCCGGCGCACCGAGCAGCCGCCCCTCCTGCCGCGGAGCAGCCGAAGGCCACGCATCACGCTGAACCATCGCATGAGCCGGCCTTATCCGCGCACCATTGACAAATCAGTCGGACCGCATGGGATACTTTTTCCTTCGCATAGGCGCGGCTTCGGGCTAACATCCTTTCATGGACTGGGATAAATTGCGTATTTTTCATACCGTAGCGGAAGCCGGAAGCCTGACCCGCGCGGGCGAGTCTCTTGAACTGAGCCAATCGGCGGTCTCGCGCCAGATCTCCGCTTTGGAGGAATCTCTGGGCGTGAGCCTGTTTCACCGGCATGCACGGGGGTTGGTTCTGACCGAACAGGGGGCCCTTCTTCAGACCGCCGCACGCGACATCTCCAGCCGCCTCGCGATTGTGGAGGAGCAAATCCGTGATTCCCAAACCCTGCCCGAGGGGCCCTTGCGCATCACGACGGTTGGTTTTTTGGGATCGACATGGCTTGCGCCGCTTTTGCCGGAACTGCGGGAAACCTACCCAAAGCTGGACGTTACCTTGCTTTTGGACAACCGGATTTACAATCTCGGGATGCGGGAAGCCGACGTCGCCATTCGCCTTTACAAACCGGAAGATCCCGATTTGATCCGCCAGACGCTGGGAACCATCCGGTTCCATATCTACGGAGCGAAAAACTATCTGGAAAAACACGGGCGGCCGCAAACCCCGGATGACCTAAAAAAACACACGCTGCTAGGCTATCCCGAACACATGACCGCTCCCTTTTCGGACCCGAACTGGCTGTTCCGGACTGCCGGCGTTCACAAAGACCAGGGGCACCGCCGTCTGGTGATGAACTCCATGTACGCGATCCACAACGCGGTCAAGGCCGGCGCGGGGCTTGCGGCCCTGCCGGACTATTTGATGACCGGGAATGAGGAGGTTTCCATCGTGCTGCCCGATCACCAACCGCCGGAAGTCACGATGTATTTCGTATACCCGGAGGACCGTCGCGACTCTTGCCGAATCCGTGTTTTTCTTCAGTTTCTGGAAGGAAAAATATCCCAAACGGCTTTTTAGCGTGCCAACAGCTTCGCCCTCTTTACGATGCCATCAGGCGCTCCATAATCTCATCGGTCACGTCGAAATTCGTGGTCACGGATTGAACGTCGTCGCTGTCCTCCAACGCGTCGATCAGCTTCAGAACCGAGCGTGCCTGGTCTTCGGTGACTTCCGCCATCACGTTCGGACGCCAGACAAGGCCTGATTTTTCCGGCTCGTCGAAGCGCGCCACAAGCGCCTCGCGCACGGCCGCGAAATCGTCCGCCGCGCACGTGATCTCATGAATCTCGGCGCCACTCTGGCAATCATTCGCCCCGGCCTCGACGGCCGCTTCGAAGATCGTATCCGCATCGGCCTTGTCGGCGGGATAAATCATTTCACCGACCCGGTCGAACATAAAACCGACGGAGCCGGTCTCCCCCAGATTTCCACCGTATTTTGTGAAATAAGACCGGACCTCCGAAGCCGTCCGGTTTTTGTTGTCGGTCAAAGCTTCGACGATCACGGCGACCCCGCCCGGGCCGTAGCCCTCATAGCGCATTTCGACATAATCTTCGCCCTCGCCGCCGCCGGCCCCCTTTTGAATCGCGTTTTCGATATTGGTTTTGGGCATAGACTGCCCCCGCGCCGTGGCGACAGCCAGACGCAGGCGAGGATTCATATCAATGTCCCCGCCCCCGAGCTTGGCCGCGACCGTGATCTCCCTTGCCAGCTTGGAGAAAATCTTGGCGCGAATGCGATCCTGTTTTCCCTTGCGATGTTGAATATTCGCCCATTTCGAGTGGCCGGCCATGGTTTTGAAGCCCCTGTCTGTTAGAAAATACGCAACCCGGCCAGAGATACAAAATTTCCGGCGCAAAAGCAAACCGCGCGACAGAAAAAAAACGTTACGCCGTCGCCTTTTGTTGTTCCGCAGGCTGAGAAGAAGAGGCTTCCGCAGCATCCGAACCGCCTTCCGGACCGGACAACATCGAATCGGCCACGATCCCCGCGTTCTGACGAATTTGCGTCTCCAGTTTGGCGGCCATCTCCGGATTATCTTTCAAGAACGTCTTGGCGTTTTCCCGTCCCTGCCCAATCCGCTGACCGTCATAGGAAAACCAGGCGCCGGACTTTTCGACCAGATTGCCCGCCACGCCGAGGTCCAGAAGCTCCCCGGTTTTGGAAATCCCCTCCCCGTACATGATGTCGAATTCGACCTGGCGAAAAGGCGGGGCCATTTTGTTTTTGACGACTTTGACCCGGGTCTGGTTCCCGATCACGTTGTCCTTGTCCTTAATCGCCCCGATCCGGCGAATGTCCATCCGCACGGAGGCGTAAAACTTCAAAGCGTTCCCCCCCGTCGTGGTCTCGGGCGAACCAAACATGACACCGATCTTCATCCGGATCTGGTTAATAAAGATCACGACCGTCCGCGACCGGGAAATGGACCCGGTGAGCTTCCGCAGCGCCTGGCTCATCAAACGGGCCTGAAGACCGACATGGGAATCGCCCATCTCCCCCTCCAGCTCCGCCCGGGGCACCAGCGCCGCCACCGAGTCGATCACCAGCACGTCCAGCGCCCCGGAGCGCACGAGCGTATCGGCGATCTCCAGCGCTTGTTCCCCCGCATCGGGCTGGGAAATCAGTAATTCCTCCACGTTCACGCCCAGTTTTTTGGCGTAACCGGGGTCCAGCGCGTGCTCCGCATCGACAATCGCGCAGGTACCGCCCGCTTTCTGAGCCTCCGCGATGATATGCAGCGCCAAAGTCGTTTTCCCGGAGCTTTCCGGACCATAGATCTCCACAATCCGCCCCCGCGGCACGCCGCCGATCCCCAGCCCGATATCGAGTCCGATCGACCCGGTCGAAATCGCCTCGACATTCATCGGATTTTGCTGGTCCCCGCTCAACTTCATCACCGAGCCTTTACCAAAGGCGCGTTCGATCTGGGACAAGGCGGCATCAAGGGCTTTTTGTTTTTCTGCGGATGACTGGCTCATTCTTTTTTCGTCCTCTTTCTTCGATGGCACGACCGACATGACGCGGTCCCTCCCTTGTTACATGGTTTACGCAATCCTTGCAATGGCGATAAACGCGATACAATCCGACTCTCTGCGGCCACAAGAGTACATGTTTTGTTCATGATGTAAAGAAAAAAGAACAAAAAAAGAAAATTTTTTCGTTCGCGGATGTAAGCGAAGTCTATTTTCCCAAAATACGAGCAACATAGCGGGCCAACATGTCGACCTCCAGGTTCAGGGCATCGCCCGGCTGGAGGTACCCCAGATTCGTCACCGCCCAGGTATGAGGGATAATATTCACGCCGAAACGATTGCCTTCGACCTCGTTCACGGTCAGGGACACCCCGTTCAAAGCCACAGAGCCCTTGGGAGCGATATACTGCGCAAGCGAATCCGGTACGGAGATCGTCAGGCGATGGGAATCCCCGTCCCGCGCCACGTCCTCCAGCGTCGCCAAACCGTCGATATGGCCGGAGACGATATGCCCGCCCAGCTCGTCCCCGACCTTCATGGACAGCTCCAGATTAACCCGGCGGCCTTCTTCCCACTGGCCGATCGTAGTTTTGGAGCGCGTTTCGTGCGACACGTCCACAGCGAAGGCCCCGAGCTCCTTATCCACGACCGTCAGACAACATCCGTCGCAGGAGATCGACGCCCCGATCTTCACCTTATCCAGATCATAGCGACAGCGTTGGGACAGCCGCCAGTCGCCCTTTTCCTTCTCAATGCGGACAACCTCGCCCAGATCGGTCGTAATCCCCGTGAACATGATCTTTCCCCTTAACGCTCAACTCTGGCGGCTAACATATTTTCTTCAACGGCATAAATCCGGGCCTGGATAATTTTTCCGGCTTCTTCGTCCCTATCCAGCCGAACGGGCGCAAAATGCATCGTCCGCGCAAAATTATCTTTTTCCACAAGAAGTTGCTCTTCTCTATTTATAAACCGCTTCAGAAATTTTTGCAATTCCGCGGCCCCAGCCTCGCGCAGACGGGCCGCGCGCTCCTTTCGCAGCGCCATGTCGACCGACGGCATGCGGGCGGCGGGGGTTCCCTCCCGCTCGGAATAAGGAAAGACATGCGCATAGATGATTTTACATTCGCTTACGATACGAAGCGTATTTTCAAAAATTTCTTCCGTTTCCGTTGGAAATCCAGCGATAATATCGGCCCCGAACGCCATATCCGGACGATAAGAACGCGCCCGGTCGCACAGCGCGACGACGTCCTCGCGGGTGTGGCGCCGCTTCATGCGCTTGAGAATCATATTGTCCCCGGCCTGAAGCGAAAGATGCAAATGCGGCATAAACCGGGGCTCCGCGGCGATCAAATCCCACAGATCCGGATCCATTGCCGCCGGGTCCAGCGAAGACAAACGCAGTCGCGCGACATCCGGCACAAAAGCCAACAGACGCTTGATCATGTAACCCAGCGTGGGCTCCCCGGGCAAATCCGCGCCGTAGGAGGCAATATCAACCCCCGTCAGAACGATTTCCCGATAACCGTTTTCCGTCAAACGACGAACCTCGGCGACGATATCCGGGATCGGCACGGAACGGGAATTCCCGCGCCCATAAGGAATAATGCAAAAAGTACAGCGATGGTCGCAGCCATTTTGCA
>JAGRJZ010000171.1 GCA_020442505.1 Alphaproteobacteria bacterium
CGATGAAATCCCGGCTGTCGATCATCGCGGCGGTTAGGTTGCGATGGCTTACGCGCGAGCCGGTCCGGGGATGCCAGGGCTTCCCGAGGTGATGCTCGAAGCCCTCGGCCGCCAGGTCGCGAAACAGTTCCAGCGCCGTGCGCCGTTCGACCATGCTCTGCCCCTCGGCTACGAGGCGTTCGAGTTCGAGGGATTTCACCTCGGAGCCATCCTGTTCCCGCTGAAGGCGGCGCTGCGCCTGTTCGTTGTCGTCGAGGGCACGGTCGAGAACGGCAAGTTTGCGGTGAAAAATATGCGTGAACGACCAGAGCAGATCGTCGGTATCGGCCTCAAGCCGCGTGTCCTCGAAAAGCGCGGCCAGGGTTTCGGCGCAAGCGGAAATGTCCGTCTCGGCGCGGTCGGCTTCGGGCAGTGGGCGCGGATCGGGTTCGTCCTCGAACGGGCGGTAGCCGTAGAGTTGAAGTTCGTCCAGCATGTGGGCCGTTTGCGAAGAAGCGTGAGGCGGCTCAACGTCTCCGGACTCGGTAAAAGCGGATTGATAAGTCATGGCGGTTTCCTTTAAGATTTTTTCGAGGCCGCGCCATTCGCGGCCTTTCCGGGGATCGCTCCGCCAGCGGAAAAAAGCGGTTTTGCACCCCTTTTGGGGCCGAAACGTCAGTGGAGGACGGCGAAGCCGTTGCAAAGCCGCTTGACGCTGGCAGATCCCCCCTAAAGGAAAGGCCGTGCGCGCGGGACTGGATAACGAACGAAGCTTCGCCGTGACAGGTTAAACCAGCTTTGCGGACAGCCGGCTCTTGAGACTCTCCGGGCCGAAGGTCAGGAGGTCGGCGTTGAAATCTTCGGTACGAGGGGCGAGCGCGTGGAGATCGAGCTTGTCGGCAAGACGTTCACACAGACGGTTCAAGGCCATACGTCCGGCTTCGTCGTTGTCGTGCGCGACGTAAAGACGGCGCGCTGTGGCCGGAGGGATGAAGGCAGCCAGATGCGCCGCCGATAGCGCGGCGACCACGGGCAATTCCGGGAGAACGGTTTTGAGGGCCAGAGCGTTCTCTATGCCTTCGGTCGCGGCTAGCGTGTCGTCTATGCTGCCGAAGCGAACGCCGTTTCCGAGAAGGTTTCCCAAAGCGCGGCGGGGTTGGTCGAGGGGCGCTTTCCCGCCTGCGGGCCCAAGCCATGTGCGATGCACGCCTGTGATTGTTCCCTCATTGTCCGTGACAGCAGCGATCAGCGCGGGCCAGGTCTCGCAGCCTTTGTGAGTGCGGTAAAAACAGCGCGGATGGAAGCGTAATGCGCTGTCCTCTTCGGGCAGAACAATCCCGCGGGAGCGGAGATATTCTTCCGCCAGTGTGTCTTTGATGGGCTTTGACGCCGCGAACAGACGCCGGGCGGCGTCCGTGGTTTTACGGGCTGTTGCGCGTGGCGGAGCCTGTCTTTGAGAAGAAACGGGCAAGGAGAGAAACTCCCGCGCTTCTTTCAGCGCGCCCGCAAAATCCAGTCCGCGATTTTGCGCGATTAAATCCAGCAAATCCCCGTGTTCGCCGGTCGCGGCGTCTAGCCACTTCCCGGCACGGGGGCCGGAAAGATGAACGTAAAGGCTCTGTCCGGGTTCACCCCGGACATTGCCGCAATGCCAGTAACGGCCGTTTCGTTTGCCCTTCGGCAGATAGGCGCGGCAGACTGCCTCCGCGTCGCGCGCGAGGCGGCTTGCCAGATCGGCGATGCTGCCCGGCATGGTCAGGCCCGCTCCGTCAGGCTCGTAAGCGGCCAGCGATCCAGCAGTTTGGTGAAAATCGCCTTGCCCGCTTCGCCCGTGGGCACGAACAGGCGCAGCTTCCATGCGATGATTTCGCCGAACAGTCCCCGCGCTTTTAAGGACTCGACCATGCCGGAGGTAAAGCCGGAGAGTTCGACCCTAAGTTCGTTCATGACCAGAACGCGGCGTAAGGAAAGACCGTCGGCCAGATGCGCGGCGGCTTTGCCGTCTGCGACCTGTTCCCATGTATCATCGGCGGAGAGTTTCGGGGCGTCCATGCCGAGATTTTCACAGAAGCGCTCGACTTCGACGCCGGAGAGCATACGCCCGATAATGCGCTCGCCCTCGTCGGTCTGGAGGCGGTAGACGCGCGCGGTGTTTTCCGGGAACCGCCGCCAGATCGGGAGCAACAGGCCCGTGACCAGATGGATCGTGCCGGTGGTAAATTCCGGAACGGCGGCAAATTCGGCGGCCCAGATTTCACGGAAAGTGGCTTCGTCCGTTTCTTCCCAGTGGCTGTTTTCGAGACTGGAAACGAAGACCGTATCGTGATGCAAGGGCCGCAGGAGTCGTGCGCGGCGTTCCATGCTGCCGTCTTCCAGCATCAGCGACGGTGCGGCGACCTGCACGGCGGCCCGCTTTGAGCGGGTATTGACCAGCATTTTCCCGCCCGCGTGCGCCAGCGCCTCGTCCGCGCTCATCGGCCTGTTGCGGTCCTTGCGCTCGATGGTGAAAAGCTGCGTTTCCGCGCCGCTTTCATGCGTCCAGACGGTTTTGCGCTCGATGACCACAAGGCTGTCCGCGCGGATCGTCTCAAGCCCCGCGTCGAACGTTCCGGAAGCGATCGCGGCTTCGGTGCGGGCGCTGAGCAGTTCTTCGA
>JAGRJZ010000172.1 GCA_020442505.1 Alphaproteobacteria bacterium
CGTCATCGTCGAATCCCCGGCCAAAAGCAAGACCATCCGGAAATATCTGGGTCCGGATTACGAGGTTCTGGCGAGCTTCGGGCACGTACGCGACCTTGTGAACAAAGACGGTTCGGTCCTGCCCGACGATGATTTCGCGATGCGCTGGCAACTGGGGGAACGTTCCGGGAAGGCCGTCGGCGATATTAAAAAGGCCGTCAAGGATGCCCGGACCGTCTGGCTTGCCACCGACCCCGACCGCGAGGGGGAGGCTATTTCCTGGCATGTGAAGGAATTGCTGGAGGAAGGAAATCTTCTGGCCGGGAAGGACGTAAAGCGGGTAACGTTTAACGCGATCACCAAAACCGCCGTCAAGGACGCGTTCCAAAACGCGCGCGCGCTCGATCAGCCGCTGATCGAGGCCTATCTGGCCCGCCGGGCGCTGGATTATCTGGTGGGCTTCAACCTTTCGCCCGTCTTGTGGCGGAAACTACCGGGCAGTCGCTCGGCCGGGCGGGTTCAATCCGTGGCGCTGCGCCTGATCTGTGAGCGCGAGGCGGAAATCGAAAAATTCCGCACCGACGAATACTGGACCATCGACGCAAAGCTGCACACGCCGGAGGGCGCGCCCTTTACCGCGCGGCTGACGCATCTGGCCGGGAACAAGCTGGGCAAGCTGGATCTCACCTCCGAGGCGGAGGCCACTCACGCGACGGAGCGGATCCGACATAAGAAGCTCTCCGTCCAGATCATTGAAAAGAAACAAACAAAGCGAAATCCCTACCCGCCCTTTATCACCTCGACCCTCCAGATGGAGGCCTCGCGCAAGCTGGGGCTGTCGGCGGCGCAGACCATGCGACTGGCTCAAAAACTCTACGAAGGGATCGATATCGCGGGGGAGACGACCGGGCTGATCACCTATATGCGGACGGACGGGATCGACATGGCGCCCGAGGCCGTCATGCAAACACGGGACGTGATCAAGCAGAAATTCGGGGCTCAGTATTTGCCGGACTCGCCGCGTATGTACAAATCCAAGGCCAAGAACGCGCAGGAAGCGCACGA
>JAGRJZ010000173.1 GCA_020442505.1 Alphaproteobacteria bacterium
GTCTGCCGCCTGTTCGAGCCCATGCCGCAGATCCTGAAGAACGTGCGCTACAACGGCGGCGAGCCCCTGGAGACGGACCCGGTGCGCGAGGCCATCGCCGACGGCGAGTCCCAGTTGGGCAAGGCCGGCCGGGTGCTGATCCGCAAGTCCGGCACCGAGCCGGTGATCCGGGTCATGGCCGAGGGCGACGACCGGCAAAAAATTGAAAAGATCGTCGCGGAGCTGTGTGCGGTCATTGAAACCGCGGCCAAATCAGCCTAGACTGGTCCCCGTTTGTTGTCTTTTACCGATCGGGAAAAAGGGGGGAATTTCATGGTCGCACAAATTCTTTGCATCGGGCAGTCCGATTCGTCCGGCGTCACCGGCATTCAGGCCGACATCAAAACGGCGCAGGCCTTTGGCGGTTATGCCGCGACCGTCTTGACGGCCGTGTCCGCGCGTAACACGCAGAATTATAACGATGTTATGATGTTGCCGCCGGATCTTATCCGGGATCAGTTCAAGACCGTGATGGAGGATTTGTCCCCCTCCGTCATCAAGATTGGTTTTCTGGGGAGCGTCTCTGTGATCGAGCTTGTGTCTTCCCTTGTCGAGCCGGCCGTCGCCAGGGGCGTGAAGATCGTCGTCGATCCGGTCATGAAAAGCCGCGGCGGAAAAATCATCCTGGGCAAGGAAGAGCAAGACGCGCTGAAACGCAGTTTGATCGTTCAGGCGGATGTTCTGGTTCCCAACGTCTCCGAGGCTGAGGCGCTGACCGGCATGACCGTTCGCGATATCGACGATATGCGCCATGTTTCGCGAATGTTGTTGACGCTCGGGCCCAAGGCCGTCGTTCTGCGCGGCGGGGATTTTTCCTCCGGGAGCGAGTCCATCGTCGATATTCTGGCGGAGGACGAGAAGGCCAGTCCTTGCCAAAGCGACCGGATCGCGGATAAGGAAAAATGCGACGGGGAGGGCGCCACGATGACGACCGCTCTGGCTGTCTGTCTGGCGCAGGGACATTCTCTCAGCGATTCTTACGCTCGCGCCCGTGCCTATGTGAACCGGGCGGTTTTAACTTCGGAAGCCGTCGGGCACGGGTATATCCCTCTGAATCATCGAGTCTGCGCGGATGACGGGATGGCCGCCTCGGCGGTAGCTTGACGCTGGCGCTTTGCCCTTAACAGAGAAAGAAACGCTACATCATGCCAAACGTCGCCGTTGTCGGCTCCCAATGGGGAGACGAAGGAA
>JAGRJZ010000174.1 GCA_020442505.1 Alphaproteobacteria bacterium
TCAAACCCTTGATGGATTCCATCCTGTCCACATGAGGGTACGCCTCGTCACCCAGCCACTTCGCGAAGCTCTTATCGTCAACATAAGCCTGCAAAACCTCACGACCATCCCCCTGCATGACCCCGAAGACATCATACGAGAATTCTTTAAAGCCATCGTAACCCTGCAAAATTTTAATATACGAACTCTTTTTCTTAATACCCTCCAGCCCGATAAACTCAACCCCGCCGTCCTCGAAGGCTTTCTGGATCACCGCGATGGTGTTTGCGCGGGGGGTGGTGGATCCGTTTTCAATCGCGCCGATCGACGTGGCGGAGATACCGGTCCGCTCGGCCAGTTCGCCCTGGCTCCAGTTCAGTATCCCGCGGGCGCCGCGTATCTGGGCGGTCGTGATCGTCATCCGGTGTCCTTCCCTGTCACTCCCGCGTCTTGAGAGTCTATCTAGTGCCTTTTTGTATTTTGTGAAGTTTGTAGCGCATATACAAGACATAAGCCACAGAAAAAGTCAAGTAACTTTTCATAAAAAATAAATTTTATGCGCTGCCGCATTTTTTCTGTGGGATTCTACCCGGGAGTTGCTTTGTTTTTTCATATTATTAACTCCTTCTTTACCTTTCCTCGTGTACAATACCACCAAAGAATAAGAAAATGCGCAAAACGCGCTTGTGTGGGAACGAAAAAACGCATGACGGACATCTCGTTACAAAATTTGATTCAGGAAATGGCTGGCGGGGCTCATATGGACCGCACGGCCGACGCCTTTACGCCCGTCGACGCGTGGGAGTCCCTTTTGGCCCGCGATTCGCTGCTGGCGATGCTCCAGAAAGACCAGAAGGAGGCCCGCGCGCGCTACGAGCAGCTCCTCCGTGCCCACGGCCCGCACGACCCGATGACCGTCGTCGCGCGGGACGTCATGGACAGCGCTCAAAGCGCATTCGACACCCGTCTGATCGAGGTACGGCAAGACCAGAAGATCGATCGAACCGCGCAGCAAGACGCCGTCATGACCCGGCTGGACGCCGCGCGCAACGAGATCTCACGCCGCCGTCGGACCGAACAGCAAGCCTTCCGCCAGAAAAAAGACACCGAGGACAAAGCCCGCAAGGCCGCACGAGAGGCCGCGGAGACGTTCTTGTTAACGGTGTTTTTCTTTTACATGCTGCAAAGGATGTTGACGGCTTCGCGCCGGCGGCTGGCGCTGGCCGCGGCGTTCCTGCAAGCCAGCCTGACCCCCGCCCACGAGCACAACGTCGCGTAACGGGGTTTGCCGCGTCTGTTTATTCCTGTCTCTTCCCTCTTGTTTTTGCCGTGCAAATGGCGCAGTGTGCGTTTTTATCGTCCTTATCACATATGCAAGGAAAGGATCAGGATCATGTTGAAACAAACACTTTTTGCTTTCGGGAGTTTACTGATTATGACTGCAACCGCCCATTCCGCCGCCGCCGAATCCCTTACGATGGACTTGTCCACCGGGGGGCCCGTGACCATCGCGTTGCTGCCGGACATCGCGCCCAAGCACGTCGCGCGGATCAAACAACTGGCCGGGGAAGGGTTCTATGACGGGATCGTCTTTCACCGCGTCATCGACGGCTTTATGGCACAGACGGGCGACCCGACCGGGACCGGCATGGGGGGCTCGGAGGAACCAGACCTGCCGGCGGAGTTCAGCGACTATAAATACAAGCGCGGTACCATCGGTATGGCCCGGACCGCCGATCCGGATAGCGCGAATTCGCAGTTTTTTATCTGTTTCGACGATATGGGTTGTTCCTTCCTGACAGGGCAGTACACCGTCTGGGGCCAGGTCACGGACGGGATGGACTACGTCGATTCTCTCGCCCGCGGCGAACCCCCGGCCGAGCCGGATAAGATTGTCTCCCTTCGCGTTACTGCGGAATAGCTGATCGCTGTTCGTATAGTCGTTTTTTCGAGAGATATCTTCGCGGATATCGAGCCTTCCTTCAAAAACCTAAATGGTTATCGGAAGGCCTTTGACTGCGCATTGGCAATACGTAAGGAAATTTTATCTTTTCCAAAATAGAGAGCAGTACGCCATGACCGACCGCCGAAACAACGAAAAAACGAACAACGACTGGTGGCGCGGGGCTGTTCTCTACCAGATCTACCCGCGCTCTTTTTTTGATACGAATGGCGACGGCGTCGGTGACCTGAAGGGGATTACCGCGAAGCTGGATTACGTCGCAGATCTCGGTGTTGAGGGCATCTGGATTTCGCCGTTTTTCAAATCGCCGATGAAGGATTTCGGCTATGACGTGTCGGATTACCGGGATATCGACCCGCTGTTCGGCACGATGGCCGATTTCGATCACCTCCTGGCCGAGGCACACAAACGCGATCTAAAAATTATCGTCGATCTTGTTCTGAGCCATACGTCCGACCAACATCCCTGGTTCACCGAAAGCCGATCCAGCCGTGACAACCCCAAGGCCGACTGGTATGTCTGGGCCGACCCGAAACCCGACGGCTCTCCGCCGAATAACTGGCAATCGGTTTTCGGCGGCAGCGCGTGGCAATTCGATTCTGTACGTGGACAATATTACCTCCATAACTGGCTAAAGGAGCAGGCAGATCTGAATTACCACAATCCTGATGTTATGGCGGCCATGATTGACAACTGCAAATTCTGGCTAGACAAGGGCATAGATGGCATCCGCTTCGACGTGATTAATTTTTGTTTTCACGACAAAGAATTGCGCGATAATCCGCCGCGCTCCGCCGATGTCGATGAACACGCTACACAGCTCGAGTTTCTCGAACCGTACGGCATGCAACGTCATATCTACGACAAATCCCGACCGGAAAATCTGGAACTGGTCGCGAAGCTTCGTGCCCTGCTCGACCAATATCCGGGCACATTTTCACTGGCGGAGATCGGCGACGACGAGGCTGTCAAAATGGCCGCAGAATATACCGCCGGCCACGACCGATTCCACACTTCTTACAGCTTCGCGCTAATGCGCGGCGAAGGACGCATCCCGAATGCCGCTTTATTCCGCGATACCCTTACCGAACAGATGGCACAAAAGGGCGATAGCTGGCCGAGTTGGGCGTTTTCCAACCATGATATTATCCGTACGGCTAGCCGATGGGGCGGACGCGATCCTTATACCGCCAACCCGGCCGCGGCGCGGCTGTTTATTGCGTTGCTGACCTCTTTACGCGGCACAGCCTTTATGTACCAAGGCGAAGAGCTGGGCCTGCCCGAGGCGGACGTGCCGTTCGACCGGCTTCAGGACCCGTGGGGCATCTTTCATTATCCGCGCTATAAGGGGCGGGACGGGTGTCGCACGCCCATGCCGTGGGACGGAAAAGCCAAAAACGCCGGCTTCAGCAAGGCCCGGGACACGTGGCTTCCCATCCCGGATACGCATTTGCCGCTGGCCGCCAAGCGGCAGGAAAAGGACAAAAGCTCCACCTTGCACTTCACACGGCGGTTTTTTGCGTGGCGGAAGACGATACAAGCGCTGCGGATCGGCGATATTGCCTTTCTGGACCTGGGCGGGAATGAACAAATTCTTGGCTTCACCCGTACGCAGGACGACCAATCCGTTCTGTGCCTGTTTAACCTGTCGGAGGTTGAACAAACCGTCAAGCACCCGGCCACAGGACCGTCTTTGTTCGATGCCGGCGCGCAGACCGGAGGGGCTAAAGACGGCATGGTAACCCTGCCGCCTTTCGGCGTCTTTTTCACGAAAATCTGAAAAATCCCCCTAGCCTGCGCCGGTGAGACGGGCGGAATCGTCGGTGGCGGACGGGTTGTCCCCCGCCATTTTGACGTAGCTGACGACCTGTTTGACGTGGCTGATGGTCCGGGCGGTTTCGATGACTTTGTTCAGCTCGGCCTGGTTTTGCGCGACACCCATCAGATAAACCGTCCCGCCGACCGCGTCGATGGAATAGTTGATCGATTGCACGTCCCGGTCAAAGGTCAGAGCCGTGCGCAGGCGGGCGCTGATCCACTGGTCCCGCACATAGCCGGGAAGACCCTCGCCCTGCGCTATCCGGATTTCGTTGATGACCTGGCGCACGCCTTCGACCTGCCAGGCGAGGCGGACGGCCTCGACCCGGTCGTCGGGATCTTGCACCACGCCCGTAATCAACACACGCCCTTGATCGACCGTTAGATGCAGTTTGGCGAACGTCTCCAGATCGTACTTAAACCACAGATCGCTGATCCTGGCCTTGATCTTGATATCGTTCGTTGTACCCTTGATCCCGCCTTCCTGCGCGGCGGCGATTCCCACGGCCGCGCCGGCCCCGGCCGCAACCCCGATGGGCGAGCACGCGGATAATAGCCCGCCTCCCAGCATCGCCATCAAAGCGCAAAGGGAAAATCCATGTTGAAATGATCGAATTATCGTCATGACAGCCTCCGTATCGGCATAAGAAAGAACGCGCGTCTATTATGTATCGCCATCCCACGCGTTGACAAGATGGACGATTGAAAAAGGCAAAGCGATTGCCACCAGATCGAAACGAACCGTGAAATCCCGGTATTCCGGATAAGACGACCAATAATGCAGCCCGGCCCTGACAATCCGGCGGCGCATGGCGGGAGTGACGGCCTCCAGCGCGGTAGCGATATCGCCCCGCTCCTTAACCTCGACGACGACAAGGGTTCTTCCGCGCCGGGCGATCAGATCCGCCTCGCCCATCCGGGTTTTGTGACGGCGGGCCAAAATCCGGTATCCCTTCGCGCGCAGAAGCCACACCGCCAGCGTTTCCGCGAGAACACCTTTGCTATAGGCCGTTTTTTGCAAGCGCCGCGCCCCTGTCGTAGAGTTTTCTTCGGGGGACCCCGGTCCGTTTCGCAACGCTGGCCGCGGCGTCCTTGACGCTCATGGTTTTCAGGGCGTCACGCAGAGCCTCTTCCAGCGCGGCATCGCTCCACACGGCGGCTTCCGGGGGTGCGATCACGACGACGATCTCGCCCTTCGGGGGACCCTCCGTCTCATAAAACGCCGCCAGATCGGACAACGTTCCGCGACGGGACTCCTCGTGTCGTTTGGTGATCTCGCGGACGACCGCCGCCGCGCGGTCCCCCAGTACTTCGGCCATGTCACGCAAAGATGCCAGAAGCCGCGGGCCTGTCTCGAAGGTCACGAGCGTCCCGGGCACGGCTACCCAATCTTGCAACGCCGTTCGTCGCGCCGCGCTTTTGGGCGGAAGAAACCCCAAAAAGGAAAACCGGTCGCTGGGCAGACCGGAGAGCTGAAGCGCGCCCAGGGTTGCGTTCGGGCCCGGAATCGGCGTGACCGCAAGACCCTGGTCCAGGCAGTCCCGAACCAGCTTATAGCCCGGATCGGCGATCAGCGGCGTGCCGGCATCGCTGATCAGCGCCAGGGCGTTTCCTTGCGTCAACAAAGACACGATTCGGCCCCGGTCCCGCGGGCCGCTGTGATCATTATAAACAACCAGCTTTTTTTTGAGACCGTAGGCCTGCATCAGCTTGCCGCTGACCCGGCTATCTTCGCACAAGACGGCGTCCGCGGCGGTCAGGACATCCAGCGCCCTCAGCGTGATATCCCGTAGATTCCCGATGGGCGTCGCGACCAGATACAAGCCCGCCGGTAATTTTTCGTTCCTTACATCAATGGCTTGTGTTTTGTCCATCCATCTTGCATAAACGAGCGGAAAGACCCATTGCAAGCAAACTCGTCACCGTCATGAAAAAAAACCTGATCCTTCTGTTGTCCTTCCTGTTTCTGGCGGCCTGCGCGTCGACGGTCAATCCGTGGGACCGGCCCGTCTATACGCAAGAGGCCCAATCCGCTCCGAGGGATTTATCCTTGCCCGGGGAGCAGCAAACCGAATGGCAAACGCAAAGTGCCGGAGTGTATCTGCCGACTGCGCCGCCCCCGGACGCGGTCTTGACCGCAGCGATTCCGGGTGCTGAGGATCGAACGCATTACGATTCCTATGGCGCTTATAAATCTTACGATGCTGCCCCGAGTGATTCTTCGGTTACGGCCGCCGCACCGGCCTTGCCGGCGGTTAAGGTCGCCCTTCTGGTGCCACTGAGCGGCCCGCAGGCGGATCTCGGGCAGGCGCTTTTACAAGCCGCGCAGCTGGCCCTGTTCGACATGGATTACGGCGCTTTTGAATTGATCCCCCGGGATACGGCCGGGACCCCCGCCGGCGCCCGCGCCGCCGCACAAGGTGCGGCTGAAAACGGAGCGCAGCTGATTTTGGGGCCCGTCTTCGCCGACTCCGTCAGAGCCGCAAAACCGGTCGCAAGCCGTTATAATATTCCCATGGTCGCCTTTTCGACGGACTGGACGCTGGCCGGCGGCAATACTTACGTGATGGGTTTTTTGCCTTTCGCCCAGGTTCAACGCGTCGTACAATACGCAGCAACGCAGGGATTAGGGAGAATCGGTGTCTTGATTCCGGATGATTCCTACGGCAACGCGGTTGGCGCGGCCTACCAGGCCGCCGCGATGCGCGCAGGGATCGAAACCGTGGCTTTTACCCGCTATCCGGTCGGCCAGACCGACATATCGACTCTTGTTCGTCAGTTCACGCGTTACGATTCCCGCCTGGATCCCGAAACCGGGGATCCCGATCCGACCGCGCCGATTCCGTTCGACGCAGTGCTGATGCCATCCGGCGGAGGACAGGCGCAGGCGGTTGCGAACCTCCTGAGCTATTACGATCTGGGCCCCCGAAAGGTCCGGCGATTGGGAACCGGTTTGTGGGACGACAACAGCGTCCTGACCGAGCCGAATCTGGCCGGTGGCTGGTTTGCCGCGCCGGCGCCCGAAGCCCGGGCTTCCTTTGAATCGCGTTATAAGGACACATATGGCCGGTTGCCGCCCCGTCTTGCGACGCTGTCCTATGACGCCACGGCGCTCGCGGCTGTCCTCGCCCGGAACAGCTATTACCGGACGGGCCAGGTTTCCTTTGACTACTATGCGATGACGAATCCCAACGGCTTTAGCGGTCTGGATGGCGTTTTTCGTTTCCGGCCCGACGGGCTTGTGGAGCGGGGGCTGGCCGTTTTGGAAGTCCGCGGATCACAATTGCGGGTGGTCGACCCGGCGCCTCGGACGTTTCAGAGCGCGACAATGCCCTGATTTAAGCCCCGGCGGTACGGGACGCCTCGAGCGCCTCGCGTCCGATCGCCGCGATCCGGTCAGCTTCCCGCCGGGTCAGACGCCGCTGCATCGCCTCGAATATTTTTGCAGGGATGTTGATGTTGCAGGCCTTTTCAAGCCCCTTGAAACCCGGAAAGGTGTTGGCTTCGCAAATCGTATAGCCGTCATCCGTGAACAGCAGATCGATCCCGGCCACCTGAATGTCCAGAACTTTCGCTGTTTCGATCGCTAGTCGTTTGGCTTCCTCGTCGGGAATGAACTCCTGCACCGACCCGCCGGTGGTGAAATTGGCTTTGAAGCCGCCTTCCCGGGCTCGGCGCTCCATCGAGGCCACGACCTCGCCGTCCACGACGAACAGGCGCAGATCGCGCCCTTTGCTGTTGGCGATGAATTTTTGGAAGATCAGCTGAATATTCGGGTTTGTTTCTCCGATCAGATCCATCAGATCCTTGAACGCCGCAGCGTTTTCGATTAAAAATACGCCCGAGCCGTTCGAGCCCAAAATCGTCTTCACGACGACCGGAAACCCGATTGTCCGCTCGACCAGATCCATATCGACCGGAAATTTCGCCAGCATCGTGCGCGGCGTCGGCAGGCGGCTTTCGGCCAGGACCTGATGGGTGTGCAGCTTGTCCGCGACCGTCTCGATCGTACCCGCACAGTTGAAGATGTTAACCCCCAGCCGTTCGAGCTGACGCACGATCGCAAGCGGGAAATAGCCCCGATTGCCGTGTTCCATGTAGGGATATAAAAAATCCGGCAGAGAAACAGGATTCCCGTCGATCAGGATCGAATCCCTGTCTTCCTCGTCCACCAGCAGATCGAATTGCGAAGGCTTGAAGACCTTTACATCGACCCCCATTTTCGGCCCCTCGGCCAGAAAACGCCGGACCTCGTAGGCCAGATCAGCGGTCGATTCGCTGTCGCCGCCATATATCAACCAGACTTCCATGAATAACCGTCTATTATTATTGCCGTTATCAGGTTTCCGTTCACCGGGGACCATACATACACGAATTACGGGGACATTTCAAAATATCGCTCTTACGAGTCTTTTTCACCGGGCCAGGACAGAGCCTTGAGCAGGGCCTCAATCTGGTCTTGAGAACGATCCATAGACGTCAAAAGCCCCTCGCAGGCGGCAGAGGTCGTGACCGGCGTCTTGTCGATCTGGTCGTCGGCGTAGTGCGCTGCGGCGTCGATCAGGCTGAGATACGCATCCACCTCTCCGGACTCTCTGAAATTCTGTTTAACGGCTTTGTCCATCCGGCTGGCTTGGTCCTTCAGGACGGGTTCCAGGGTTTTGGTCCAGAGGGCTAGCCGGTCATCCATTTTTTGCTTCAGGTCGGGCTGGTCCTTTCCGCAGGCCTTCACCGCCCGCGTTACGTCCTGCCCCGCGATGCGCACCGCGCGGATCATTCCGAAATTATCCCGTATCGTCACGAAAGCTGCGACTTCGTCCTCGGATAAAAGTCCCGACAATTCCCGCGCCTTTGATTCGACGCTTTTCAGATAGGGATTGTCCGACCCGATCTTCATGGCCGCCGGAGCGGAATTTGTGTTCGGTTCGTCCGCTGCCTGCACGGAAAATGCCGCAAGCGAGCACAGAATAAACGAGAGCATAAAAACGGCGCGCATCGAAATTTCCTTTCTAACGGGCACAACTATACCAATCGGGACAAAGGCTTCATAGTCTAAAAAACGGAAACTCTGTCATATCCTATCCTTAAGAACAATTGCAACCATACAACTTTTTAGTGTAGAACAATGGGAATGTTTATGAAAAAACTATGTGTGGGGACAATCATCATGAAAAACGTTCAACCGGCTTATCTTCCCGTCGATCACGCCTGCGTGGAAGGCCTGCTCAACATGAAATTATCGCTGGAGCGCGCTCAGCACCACATTCTGCATCTGCATGCCTTGCTCCATATGTATGGCGGGCCGGACGCCGAAGCCGTGGCCACCGCCCGCAGCACGCGGCATATTCTGGGCGCGCTGGACCGGGAAATCTCCCTATGCCTCGAATCGCTGCCGCCTGTAGCCTAATAAGGCATCTTGCGATATAATCTTCCTTTTCATCCCGCGAGGAGGGGATTGCAACCGCCATGTGGTTTTTTATCTGGTTTCTTCTGTCCCTGTTCGTATTGGGCGTATTCGGATGGTCCCTGTTGATTTTGGAAGCGCAAAAGAAAGCCTGGCGCAGCTATGCCAAAAAATACGGAATGGAATATCGAACCGGACGTTTTATGGACTCTCCCGCGCTGGCCGGACGAATCGATAAAAGACGGGTTTTTATCTACACAAACGCGAAGCAGACCGCCGATCTGCGGGGGCAGCGCTTCGTGACGGTCATCGAAATCGAGATGGGCCACGGAATCCCGGCGGGCGGTGGTTTGTTCGCAACTGCCGATATGGCGCTCCTCGCGGACCAGTTTAACTTTTCCGATACATTCGTCCCAATGGCAGGCGCAAAAAACGACTGGAACTCCGCTTATTTGGTGCGGTGCCGGGACGCAAAAGCGGTCGAGGCCTATTTGACCCCTGCGCGGCAAAAAATTCTGCACACGATTTTTTCCATGAAAAACGCCGCGGCCCTGTTCGTCTTTGACGAACACGAGGCCGTGCTGCGCGTCGAGACAGCGGATCCGCTGCGTGATCCGGAGCGGCTGGAAAAGATCGTGACCCAATTCCTCTCTGCGATTCAGAAGCTGGCTCCGGGTAAAACGGACAAGGAGGCTCAGCCTGCCGCCATCGATGCGGATTTAACCGAAAACCAGCCCAATCCATAGGCTGGCATGGCAACCGTCCCCTTAGAGGGATCGTACGCGATTGTCTGCGCGCCGGCGTCATAGAGGCTCTCGCCGTCGATCTCGGGTGGGGCCTTCATCGTCAGGGGTTCGTCGGATAGGTTGAAAAGGCATAAAACCGCGTCCTCGTCCCGCACCCGGATAAAACCAAGAACGGTATGCGGGACCTCGGCCGTAAAGTTCAAGAAGACGATATCTCCCTTGATCAGAGCCGGGACCGTCCGCCGCCATTCAAAAAACGCCCGGGTGAACAGCAAGGGAGAATCCTTTTGATGTTCCTGTGTTTCGACGCAGATCGTCCTGTGGTCGTCGGGAACGGGCAGCCACGTATCCGTTGTTGCCGAAAAGCCTGCGCCCAGCTCGTCCCGCCAGGGAACCGGTGTGCGTGCGCCGTCGCGGCCCTGCCATTCGGGGTATAGAAAAATCCCCCAGTGGTCGCGCAAGGCTTCAAAAGGCAAAGTCGGCTGGGTCATGCCCAATTCCTCGCCCTGATAAACGACGGGGGTCCCCTTCAAGGAGGTTAACAGTGCCATCAGCAATTTGGCGAAATCCGGATGGGGGTCTCGTTCGCGGTTAAAGCGCGTCATTGCCCGGATCACGTCGTGATTTGAAAACGCCCAGCTAGGCCACGCCTTTCCCTGGGCGATTTCTTCGAACCGCTCCACATGGCTGCGAATAAAATCGGCGGTCAGCTCGTTCCCGGCGATCAGCGTGTGACTGTAGGCTGTGTGGAGGTATTTGTTTCCTTCCGTATAGCGAATGGCCATCTCCATCGTCTTGTCGGACGAATCGCCCGATGCTTCGCCCAGCGTGACCGTTCCGGGATATTTGTCCATCAGTCCGCGGATTTTCTCCAACAGGTCGAAAATCTTGGGCGAAGAGCGGTTATAGCGATGTTCCTGCATCGAGCACGGGTCGATGAAGGAGAGGCCCTCAAAGCGTTCCCCGCGGGGACGAGGCGGGTTTTTGCGCAATTGCCGGTCGTGCAGATAATAACTGACGGCGTCCATCCGAAAGCCGTCCACGCCCATTTTCAGCCAGAACTCCATCGCATTCAGTACCGCTTCGACGACCTCCGGATTGTGCAGATTAAGGTCCGGCTGGCTGGCGTAGAAGTTATGAAGATAATACTGCCCCCGCCGGATCGCATAGGTCCAGGCCGGGCCTCCGAAACGGGATAGCCAGTTCGTCGGGGCGCTGCCGTCCGTTGCCGGGTCGCACCAGACATACCAGTCCTTTTTGGCGTTGAACGCCGTGCGCCGACTTTCTTTGAACCACGGGTGTTCGTCCGAGGTATGGGAAATAATCTGGTCGATGACGACCTTCAAACCCAGCCTATGCGCTTTTTCCAGCAAGGCCCGGAAGTCGTCCAGCGTCCCGAAGAGGGGATCGACGTCTTCGAAATCCGCAACGTCGTAGCCGAAATCCCGCATCGGCGATTTGTAAAACGGGCAAATCCAGAGCGCGTCGACGTTGAGCGCGGCGATGTAGTCCAGTTTTTCGGTGATGCCGGGAAGATCTCCCACCCCGTCGCCGTTATTGTCCTTAAAGGAACGGGGATAGATCTGGTAAAAGATCGCGCCTTTCCACCATTCGTCGCCGGATGTCGCCTGAGCCATCGCCTTTGCCCCTCTGTTTTCAGGAAAGCTCCTCTTTTACGCGCAAAAAAAGAGGCTGCCTAGAGGGAAAAGATTTTGCGGTGCAGTGAAACCTGTTTTCTAATGGAGCCTCGGGGTATTTGCCGTCTGGGGCGCAGGAGACAGTCTCGAAAAGAAATGCCGGAAAGCATCCAGAACGCCGTGTAGCCGGGGACGCGTTGATTCATGGAGGGACAAATCGGAAATCGCCTGCGCAACATCTCTCAAGCCGTCATGGGCGTTTGACGGCAAGCCGGC